>JABSRG010000014.1 GCA_013215165.1 Opitutales bacterium
AGACAGCATAGGGCTTATCATGGTCAAAACCGCTATTTTTCAATTTTGACCAATAGACACGATCAACCGCTACAGCCCATCAATACTCAGGTTTGATCTCCGCCATCAGGTCTTATGGGATGGCTGTGAAATTTCTTTGGGTAATTCATGTCTTTCGACTGGGTATTTTTGTCGAGACATAAAACGAGCCAAAAAGGACAAGTCTTAGAGCATCCATCGATTGAACCTATAAATTCTCCTTCACAGCCTCATCAGCACCACAAAATCCTTGCCATCAAGGGTCTACAAAATCAGGGTTTTCGGCTATTTTCTTATCATGCTTCCTGATCACGCACCGTTCAGCCCTCAGCAAAAACAATCCGTCGAAGGCTTGATTGCCACCCTCTCTCCCGAGCAGCAATCCTGGCTCAGCGCATACCTCGCGGGCTTGTCTACCTCAGTGGCACCTGTTGCTACCGCACCCGCGACCAAGCCCAAGGTCACCGTTCTCTACGGCACCGAATCTGGTAACTCAGAGAGCTTGGCAGACCAAACAAGCAAGCGACTTAAAGGAGCTGGCTACAAACCCAAGGTAGTCAACATGGCCGACTACGATGTAGCCCTGCTGCCTAAAGAAGAAGTGTTGCTGACTATCTGTTCAACCTGGGGCGATGGTGATCCACCCGCAGATGCCGAACCTTTTTTTGATGCACTCATGGCCGAAGACGTAGCCAAAATGGAGCATACACGCTTTTCAGTCCTCGGCCTGGGCGACACCTCTTATGAGAAATTTTGCCAGTGCGGCAAAGATCTCGATTCCCGCTTCGTTGCCCTAGGCGCACAACGCCTCAGCGATCGCGTCGATAGTGACGTCGAATTTGATAAACCCTTTGAAGACTGGCTGGGGGCCATCGAGAAAGCACTGGGGGCCGGTGCCGCACCTGTGACAGCAGTTGCGACTACCACCACAGTTGCGTCACCAGCCGTTGAATATACCAAAAAGAACCCCTTCCCATCACCCGTCCTCGAACGGGTGAATCTCAATGGGGCCGGCAGTGCTAAAGAAACAATCCATGTCGAACTCGGGCTGGAAGGTTCGGGCTTAACCTACAAACCAGGCGATGCCTTGGGAGTAGTGCCTACAAATGCTCCCGAGCTCATCGAAGATTTCTTGAAAGCGACTGGCTTGAAGGCAGAAGACTCGTGGAACGGATCACCCTTAGGCGATCAGCTCGTAACCGATTTCGACATCCGCACGCTCAGCAAGACGTTCGCGAAAAAATATGCCAAAGCGGCGGGCAACAGCGATCTCGACGCTTTGCTCAACGATGCCGAAAAGCTGGATAACTATATGTGGGGACGAGAAATTCCTGACCTCATCCAGGATTATCCTGCTAAATCAACGCTAGAACTCCCTCAAATGATGGAGCTTCTTCGCGGCCTCACTCCACGTCTTTATTCGATCGCATCCAGCCTGAAAGCACATCCAGATGAGGTGCATCTGACCGTTGGCGTGGTGCGCTACCAGACGGGAGAACGCCTCCGTGGGGGAATTTGTTCTACCTATTTAGCCGACCGCTGTGGCGACGCGATCAACGTCCCCACCTACATCCATACAAATAAGAATTTCTTCCTCCCCGAAGACACCGATACCCCCATCATTATGGTCGGGCCCGGCACTGGGATTGCTCCCTTCCGCGCATTTATCGA
Source organism: Opitutales bacterium (assembly GCA_013215165.1). Lineage (NCBI taxonomy): Bacteria > Pseudomonadati > Verrucomicrobiota > Opitutia > Opitutales > Opitutales bacterium. Next base: position 1,690 of record JABSRG010000014.1, read on the forward strand.
AGAACGGGCCGCCATCGGAGCTCAAGGCAAGAGCTGGCTGTTCTTCGGCGATCAACATTTCGCCACCGACTTCCTCTACCAGCTAGAATGGCAAGATTATTTCAAATCCGGAGATCTCACCAAGATTGACTTGGCTTTCTCTCGGGACACCGCCCAAAAAGTCTATGTCCAGCACAGGATGCAGGAACGGGCGAAAGACCTCTACGCCTGGCTTGAAGAAGGCGCGTACTTTTACGTCTGCGGCGATGCGAGCCGCATGGCTAAAGACGTCCACAACACCCTCATCGACGTCGTAGCTCAAGAAAGCGGAAAATCACGCGAAGACGCCGAGGCCTACGTCAAAGCCCTACAGAAAGAAAAACGCTACCAGCGCGACGTGTATTGAGCGCCAGCTGGACCGCGTGGCTACATCAAGCTGACAGCCTGCGTTTCCGGATCTCCTTCCAAGCATCTAGGCTGAGGGTTTCGGTATAGATGCTGGCACCGCTAGACTGACGGATGTGGACACCGCCATTGGTTTTGATAATCGGAATGTAAACGCTGATACCGACAATCTCTACATCATTCCAGATGCCGTTGGAGCCCTGGATTTGGATCTTGTCGCCAACTCTGGTATGTCTTGAGAAGAAAAGGGCAATGCTCGCAAGAATATGTGTGACTTCGCCCTTAAAGAGCCCGAGAAGAATCGTGGCAAAAAAGGAGATAACATGGAGGTTCGTGAGATCGATAGGGTCGTTCATAGCGTATAGTGGTTGAATGATACTTGTCTGAGACGTCCTCAGGATGCTGGAAGAGACTTTAGAGACTTGAGGGCCGATACAGTCAAGGGATGAGGCATTCATTCCCATCACGCTTCGAGCTCCCAAACCGATAGAAATTGAGCCGAGCTTCAGTCTCCTAATATCACGTCAATCGCTCTTCATTACGGCTTAATAATAGCTACACTCCCCACGCACTATTTCAGCCTTATCGAGAATTTAGAACGGGAAGGATTAGTCAAAGTCACAAGAACCTAAACATCTCCATAACGTCCCTCTGCAGAAACATCGAATGTCCTTTTGCTCGAGAAACCCTAAAAGACTATTACACAAGCATACCATGCCAGACTACATCATGATCAAAGTCTACAACCTCCTTCACTTCGCCGGGATTTTTCTGGTGTATTTAGGTTATGGAGGCCTGATCTTTCGAGCTGCTCTAGGCAGTGAAGACAAAGCGCTACGCAAGTTTGGCGGAATGATGAGCGGGATCGGGCTGTTTTTAATTTTGCTGGGCGGCTTTGGCATGCACGCACGCCTCGGTTATTCGCACGGTGATTTCTGGTTTCTCGCAAAGATGGCCATCTTCCTCGTCCTGGGAGGCAGCATCGCCCTCATCAACCGGAAGCCTGCGCTCAATAAGGCATGGTTTTTCATGACCCTTGCCCTGGGTTTAATCGCTGCCTACATGGGCTCGTTCAAGCCGACGCTGGGAACAAGTGAGCTGGCATCAGAAGAAACTATTGAAGCGACCGACACCCATGAGTGAAGATTAGTTGAATGGCCTGTGTAGCGTTTGGCGAAATACTCTGGGACGTCATTGAGGGTAGAGAATACTTGGGCGTTGCACCGCTCAACGTGTGTGTTCATCTGGTTCAACTCGGACTGAATGACGTCAGCATTTACTCAGCGGTCGGCTCAGACCTACGCGGATCGCGCGCGCTTAAGAATCTCGAAGCTAGGAATTTCGATACCATCGGTGCGGGCGACGCCCTAATTGCAGGATATCTTTTTGACGTGCTACACGGTTATACACCTCCTGCATCTCTCGACCTCGGAATGCGCCTAACGGATAGCGTGGTGTCTCATGCTGGAGCTACCCCAGTGATTGACGCACAGCGCATCCTGCCTTCCTCATAGGGTATGACTCCTTTGCGCCCTGCCCTACTGATTTTTGTTTCTTCCGTCATTTTCGCTGAGACTCCCCGGGAGAGCGGCATTGATTTTCCTGGAAATCCCGGTCCACACAACGCCATCACCGACGTGAACGGGGTCACAGTCGGCCATACTCAGGTGATCAAAGATCAGGACAACGGCACCCCTCTAGCGCGCTCCGGAGTTACGGCACTACTACCAAGAGGCACAACACACGACCCGGTTTTCGCGGGTATCCATGCGCTCAACGGCAATGGCGAAATGACAGGAGCGCACTGGATTAAAGAAAGCGGATTTCTGGAAGGCCCGATCATGATTACCAATACACACAGCATTGGTGCGGTGCATGAGGGCACCATTCTGTGGATGCGTGAACGCGCTTACCATGACGGGGGCCTCGCCGCCCTCCCAGCTATCGCGGAGACCTGGGACGGTTTTCTCAACGATATCAATGGCCTGCACGTACGTCCTCAGCACGCAATTGAAGCACTCGACACAGCCAGCTCGGGACCCGTTTCTCAAGGTAACGTCGGTGGTGGAACGGGTATGGTATGCTTTCGATTTAAGGGCGGCATCGGAAGCAGCTCGCGCGTTTTTGAGATAGAGGGCACCGAGTACACACTCGGTGTTTTGGTCCAGGCGAACTTCGGCCGTCGCCGAGATTTTACGCTACGTGGCATTCCAGTAGGCAAATTACTGCCAGAAGGACGTGCGCCGCTTCCAAAGCGTGGCGCACCAGCTCAGACCGAGCCCGAGGGCAACTCCATTATCGCCATAGTGGCGACGGATGTCCCCCTGCTACCCCACCAACTCGAGCGGGTGGCTCAGCGCGTCAGCCTGGGCGTGGGTCAGACCGGCGGAACAGGTAAAAACTCATCCGGCGACATATTTATCGCATTTTCTACTGCCAACCAAGGTGCATGGAGTGATCCAGGGTCTAGCTATCATACCTTATCGGCTATCAATAATGGCTCAATCGATCCCGTATTCGACGCAACAATCCAGGCTACGGAAGAAGCAATCATCAATGCCTTGTTTGCAGCCGAAACGATGACCGGCCGAGCAGGCAATACGGTGTTTGAACTGCCTGAAGACGAAGTCGTTGAGCTTTTTGAAAAATAGCGGCTCAAATCCGAATACATGGTGTCTTTTCAGCTTCCCTTTTGTAGATGCTCAATATCGCTGCAATCAACCCGATGATTAACAGCTAGATATTTTTGCTTTATCGAGTAGGGTATCGATTACACACGCGCTCAATGATTCACGACCGTCCTTATATGCAATCTCCCTACCGCCCGCAAAAGCTGGGTTTTTTAGTGGTCTTTGCGATCCTCTGTGTAGCGGTATTTGTTGTGCAGAGCCTGGCAGAAGTGATGTTTTCTGGGTCAGCAGTAAGGCGATTCGTCTATGATTGGTTGGCACTCGGAATAGAAAATATTCTCAATTTCAAAATTTGGACTTTATTCAGTTATTCCCTACTGCATGGCGGCTTGCTGCATATCCTGTTTAATTTGCTAATCATAGTCATGATTGGCACTGCTCTCCAACGGGACATTGGAGAAAAGGCAGTGACGATGCTGACGATTCAATCGATCGTGGCCGGAGCTGTGGGATTTTTATTGGTCAACTTTCAACGGGAGGACTCGATCGTCCTGGGGGCTTCAGCCGCAGCTGTTGGAATTTTGGTCACCTACTGTTTGCTCCACTACGAGCGCCCTATTACATTTATGCTGTTTTTGGTCCTCCCAGTAACAGTCCGCGCCAAATGGATTCTGTGGATCACTGTCGGAATCGATTGCTTCCTGTTATTGACCCGAGAACTCCCTGGAGCAACAGCCGGTAGCTCCATAGCGCATTCAGCTCACCTAGGCGGCGCGATTGCAGGTTTTCTTTTCTTTCGCTTTGCCCTCGGTGGCGAATTCGCATTCGGGCTGCCCAGTTTCGGGAAGAAGTCTACTAGCGAAACATGGCGTCCCAAAGGCTTCCGTGATGCTGCAGAGTCTGCTCCACCCAAATCAAAATTTTCTTACCGCCCCAGTAAACAAGTCGTGAATGTGGAAAACAAAGGCGACTTCGAAAAGGAGGTAGATCGCATCCTAGAGAAAATCTCAAAGGATGGCATGGGAGCCCTCACTGCGGACGAACGGGCCGTTTTGGAAAAAAAGGCGAGCACCATGCAACGCCGTTGACCAGCCATTCCCGAAATACACCCAATCAACTTTTTATCATGACCGCATATATCCATCGAATCACTCGCTGTAGCTGGATACTCACCGTTCTCTTTATCGGTGTTTATTCCGGCGCGTTTGGGCAAAACGCGGACACGGAGCAAGAAGAACTCAAGCCGGCAGAGCCGCTCAAAGCAACCACCATGATGCGGCGGGAAACGCAGTGGGTCGTGGGCATGGTCGAACGCGCCCATTACACTCAACGAGCCATTTCAGAGCTGGACTATGAGACTTTTATCACCAGCTACATGGCGGATCTCGACACCAACCACCTCTACTTTCTACAGGAGGATGTGGATGAATTTTCGATCCGCTTTGCTAATAGCATGCGCGGTTGGTTGCGTCGAGGTGACCTCTATCCAGCTTTTGAAATCTTCAATCGCTTCCGCGAGAACGCTCTAGAACGCATTCGTTGGATCGAAACACGTCTCGATTCTCCTTTTAATTTCACCTCAGCTGAGTCGTATCGCCCCGATCGTGAGGAAGAAGGCTGGCCTCTCTCGAATGAGGATGCCAACACGATCTGGGAACGTCGCCTCACCTACGAACTACTTAATGAAGTGCTTCCCGATGTCATGGAAGCCAAAGATGAGCTCGATGACGAAGCCAGCGAGGAGGCTCTTATCCAGGCCGGTGTAACAGCCCTGGATAAAGCTCTTCCAGAAGCTGTGGATAAACTGAAACGCCGCTATCAGCGTTGGCGTGAAAGTCTTCTCGAAATCGACAGTCACTCCGTCCAAGAAACCTACATCACCGCGTTGACTCATCTCTACGACCCGCACTCCACCTTTATGTCAGCAGACACGATGGAGGACTTCGCGATGTCGATGCGCAACTCATTCGTCGGCATCGGTGCCCTGCTATTTGATGAGGATGGATACTGCACCATCCGAGAACTCCTCCCCGGAGGTCCCGCTGAACGCAGTCGTGAATTAGCCTCTGGAGACGTCATTGTCGGTGTGGGGCAAGGACGCGAGGGCAATTTCGTCGATGTCATCGACATGAATCTCAAGAAGATCGTAAAACTCATTAAAGGTGAGCGCAGAACACTGGTACGCCTAAAGATACGACCGAATCCAGAAAGCGCAGAAGAGAGGATTATCTCCCTCGTCCGCGACGAGATTAAACTCACTGCAAACCTCGCCAGTGCAGAGATCCATGAAGTTCCTATGGGCGAACAGACCGTTGCGGTGGGTGTGGTAGATCTTCCCTCATTTTACGGCGGAGAGGGCGCAGAAGTGAACAGCACGACTGCCGACGTCGAGGAGCTCATCGGAAAACTTTCCACTACCATGTCAGTCCAAGGGCTGGTCCTCGATTTGAGGCGTAATGGTGGAGGCCTACTCTCTGAAGCGATCAGCCTGACCGGCCTATTCATCCCAGAAGGACCCGTCGTGCGCGTGCGCGATACACTGGAAAATACGCGCGACCGCTTCGATGAAGACTCATCTTATGTTTGGAGGGGTCCATTATCGGTCCTTGTTTCGCGTTACAGCGCTTCAGCGTCCGAAATCGTCGCAGGGGCACTTCAGGCTCATGACCGAGCGATTATCGTAGGCGATGAAAACACGCATGGGAAGGGCACCGTGCAGGCAATTTTTGAAATGCCTAACCGTTCTTTACTTTCCCAACTCACAGCTGAAAACACAGGCGCAGCCAAAATCACTATCCAAAAATTCTATCTTCCTAACGGATCCTCTACCCAGCACCTCGGTGTATCGTCTGATATCGATATGCCTACGATAAATACGCTCCTTCCCATCGGCGAGTCCGACCATGACAATGCCCTACCTTGGGACACGATCGAACCAGTTCGATGGGGTATGCGCACAGACGAGTTTCCTGACATTTCTTGGCTCAATACCGATATCCGCTCCATGCTCCTTGAGCGCAGTACTGAGCGCCAGGAGCTCTTGCCGGAGTTCGATTATATCCGTGGATACATCGAATGGTTCAAACGCGAACGAAAGAAAGAACTCGTGTCACTGAATCTCGAGCAGCGCATTTCAGAGCGCAAACAAAACAGCGAACTGCGCGATGAGATGGATGAAGAGCTACGGAGACTGGCAGAATACAATTTCTCAAAAAGCGAAATTCTGCTCAAAATCCAGGAGGAACAAGATGCCCTTGCCGAGCAGTTTGAAAAGGATATCGCCGAAATTCGCGCCGAGGATGAACAAGCTGATAACGAAGAAAAGTCTGAGTCAGAAGAAGTCGCCCAAATCGAGGAAGAAGAGGAGGTCGAGGATCTTCCCGACTTTGATATCTACCTTCGAGAAGCACTGCGCATCACCCGCGACTGGGTTGCGCTTGAGAGTGGCTCTTTAGCTGAGGTCGTAAATACACCAGAAAAGATGCTGGTTAAAAAAGATACAGCTGTATCTATAGAGGCAGCTACGCCTCAACTTTGAGTCTCCGGCAACTAACCCGACACGTTGCCCTAGTCGGTAATCTGCCCTTGGCCGATAATCTGGTATTTATAAGTGCATAGCTCTTTTAGGCCCATGGGACCACGAGCATGTAAACGATCCGTGGAGATCCCGATTTCTGCACCCAGACCGAAGGCATAACCGTCCGTAAATCGTGTCGATACGTTCCAATAGACTGTAGCCGAATCGACTCCATTGAGGAAAAGCTCGGCAGCAGCAGCATCTTCGGTCACGATAGCATCAGAATGAGCTGAGCCGTAGCGGTTGACGTGAGATACCGCCTCCTTGATTGAATTCACGACTTTTATCGTAACGATCTTGTCGAGATATTCCGTGTAAAGATCCTGCTCTTCAGCAGGTGAAAATTTGATGCCCGAGGCACGTAGAAGAATAGCCACCGCAGCGCCATCGACCCGGAGTTCAACATCTTCATCTTGGAGAGCCTTACAGAGCTGAGGCAGCAGGGTTTTCGCGATCTCGGCATGAATAAAAATATTCTCGATCGCGTTGCACGCACTGGGCTTCTGAACCTTGGCATTGATGGCAATCTTGATTGCCATCTCTGGATCAGCTGCCTGGTCAATGAAAAGATTACAGATACCTTGGAAATGTTTTATGACCGGGATGGTCGAGTTTTCGGCCACATAGCGGATAAGCCCGTCACCACCACGAGGAATGATGCAGTGGATATATTCATCGAGCTTGAGCAGGTGTTGCATAGCCTGGCGGTCGGTAGTCGGGACCAGCTGAACCATAGCGGTATCCTGACCGTGTGCTTTGAGCGCTCGGTTAATAAGCTCGTTGAGAAACGCGTTCGAGTGGAATGCCTCTTTTCCACCACGTAAGATGGCAGCATTACCTGATTTCAGACAAAGAATGGCACAATCGACCGTAACGTTAGGACGCGACTCGTAGATGATTCCAATGACGCCTATGGGCACGCGCACTTTGTCTATCTTCATGCCGTTGGGGTGATTGACACTTTCGATGACTTCGCCAACGGGATCTTCCAAACTAACGACCTGCCGGACACCATCTACCATGGTCGCAATGCGTTTGTCGTTTAGCTCGAGCCGATCAATCAAAGATGCAGACAGATTGGCGCCCTTGGCATAGTCGATATCTTGGTTGTTGGCTATTTTGAGGCCGTCCGCATGCTGTTCAATGAGGTCAGCCAGAGTCCTTAAGATCGCGTTTTTTGTCTCGGTCGGGAGCACAGCCAGCTTCAAGGCAGCCGAGCGGGCTTGTTTAGCCAGCTCAGTCATCTGATCCTTCAAATCGACTTCTACATGCGACATACTCATGTAGAAACCCTGAACCATTGATGCCTCCAGCACAAGTCCTGAGCAAAGTGGCTATAATTCTTTAGTTTCCTTAAGATTGAGTTGCGCTCGTCGACCCTACAAAGGTCCAGAATCGATCCGATCAACCACTCGTTTCTTGAATAGCACAGGAAAAACTCAACCGGCCGTAGAGGCAGATACGCGTGAAATGCCCGCATTCAGAGGCAGTTCACCAGCTTGGGCGATTCAATATGCACCCGAAGCTGAGTTTCCTCCAGGAACTGTGGAAGCGATTACCGAGGTCCTCGTGATCGAAAGTAACGAGTCTAATTTTCAACACCTGCGTCACCTGTTACCTCCCACGCACAGTTGCGATTTTGAGTTCCACTGGACTCAGAGCCTCGACAAAGCACGCCGGATGATCGAACAACGACCCTGGGATCTCGTTTTTTTCGATCTCAACATGGCCGCTGAAGAGCACACCGAACCGGTCCTGAAAGAGATCGAGGAAATTTCTGCTAAACTGCCGTTGATCATACTCACTGATATGGCACATGAGCGCCTCGCCCGCGATGCCATCCGTCGTGGAGCACAAGACTACATGATCAAGGGTGAAGATACAGCTGCGGCCCTGCATCGTAGCATCTGGGCCGCCATGGATCGCTTCAATCTGACCCGAGACCTAAAGGGGAAAACTCAGGCGCTTGAACAGGCCTTTTGGCAAAAACATCAGTTTCTCAACACCCTCACTCACGAGATTAAGACACCAATGAACGGTATCCGTGGAGGCGTGCAACTGCTGCGCGAAGACTGTATGGGTCAGGAACAACTCGATAGCCTGGATTTAATCGACGTCGCTATTGGTAATTTGATGAGCCTGATCGATAACCTTCTAGAACATGGTAAGGCCGAAGCAGGGCAACTTGAGCTACGACGCGAGCCCGTGAGCATTTTCGATATTACAGACCCAGTAATGGGAACTTTCACCATGGCCTGTGAAGTAAAAGGTATTCGGTTAGAATGGGATATAAAAGATCCCATGCCGGAAACCGTAAATGTCGATCGGGTGCGTCTCCACCAAGTTATATCAAACCTTGTCGGTAATGCAGTAAAGTTTACTAGGATCGGCGAAATTCGACTCTCCTGCTACCACGATGACATCGCCAACACCCTTCACTTCTCTGTCAGCGATTCAGGTTGCGGCATTTCTGAAGATGACCAAAAGACCATTTTTCAACCCTACAACCAAGGCCATGACTGTGATCTTTCCCAAGCTGCAAAAGGAACTGGCTTGGGCCTGGCTATATGCCGAGAGTATGTGAAGTTGATGGGGGGTGAAATCTCTGTGCACAGTGAAGTGGGTCAAGGCGCCACCTTCGCATTTTATCTCCCAGTGGGTTGATGTAATTTGTCTAGTTCCGCAGTTCGCCGCTGACCGATTGCTCTAGTCCACAAATGCCAAAGCCGCTTCAGGATCGGTAACTTGGGCGATCGTATCGTTGATGATCGGATACTCGTAACGCTCACCTTGAAAATTACGCATTATAATCCGATCTTCTCGGACTTCCTGGACATACTCAGGGTTAATCGGAATTTTCCCACCGCCACCTGGAGCATCGATAACAAATTGAGGGATACCATAGCCAGATGTGTGACCACGAAGATGTTTGATGATTTCGATACCCTTGCGCACATCCGCGCGCAAATGGCGGGAACCTGTGATCAGATCACACTGGTAAAGATAGTAAGGCCGAACTCGCATCATGAGCAAACGATGGACTAGCGAGCGCATCGTATCGCCGTCATCGTTGACTCCGCGCAACAAAACAGACTGATTGCCCAACGGGACGCCTCCTTCACAAGTAAGACGTTCGCAGGCTGAACGAAGCTCCTCAGTACACTCACGGGGATGATTGACATGAATACTCATCCAAATCGGGCCGTGTTTGCGAAAGACCTCACACAGCTCTGGAGTAATGCGCTGGGGCATGAAAACCGGAATACGTGAACCGATACGAATAAACTCGATGTGCTTTATCGCACGTAAACAACCCAGGAGGTAATCGAGTTTCTTCTCATTGAGCAGCAAAGGATCTCCGCCGGATAACAGCACATCACGGATCTGCGGATGGGTCTCTATGTAGCGCAATCCCTCTTCAAACTCAGGATGGAAATTATAGTCTTGAGCATTCGAAACGAGGCGGCTGCGCGTGCAATAACGGCAATATGAAGCGCAGCGATCAGTAACGAGAAAGAGCACGCGATCAGGATATCTGTGAATAATACCTTCGACTGGCTTCGTATTATCTTCACCCACCGGATCAAGCAGCTCTTCGGGTGATGTCTTCATCTCGCCATCGCGAGGAATGACTTGGCGGCGGATGGGACAGTCGGGGTCGTTGACGTCGATGAGGTTGAAGAAATAAGGGGTGATCGCGAGAGCCAGCTTGCTGTTTGAAAAATAACATCCAGCGCGTTCTTCAGGAGTCAGCTCGAGATAATTCTCCAATTGGTCGACTGAGGTGATCCGGTTCTGAAGCTGCCACCTCCAGCGCTTCCAATCTTTCTCCGGCACGTGAGACCAATGGCCTTGCCCGCTAAACCATGATTCGTGAGCGTCTTGAGGATACATATGCGTCAATCGTTGGAATAAACCAATAAAGCTTTTAGCGAGTATTGATGTATTTACATTTGTCAATGGATTCGCCAGAACGAAGGAGTGCAATGCGAAAAAATTAGTGAAGGCCTAAAAGCGCTATCAGATCCGATGCGGCGACGGATTCTTGCGCAGCTTCCAGATGAAGCAAATTGCACACGGGGTAATAATGTTTCTCAGCTGGCCGATACACTAGGAGCCCCACAACCCAGTATTTCGCATCACTTGAAAGTGCTACGGATGGCGGGTCTTGTCGATTTTCGCAAAATGTGCCGCGATGTTTTTTATTGGCGCAACCCAGATGCGCTCCATCGCCTGATCGATGGCATGGGCGATTCCATCAGTTTTGATTTGCGGGAAAAAAGCGAGCCGGTAGCAAAGAGTTAATGTACGAATCTAGCATCCTCGCTTTTGAAGATGGCACGGTTTTCCGTGGCCGCGGCTTTGGCGCCGAAACGACTACTGTAGGGGAAGCCTGCTTTAATACCAGCATGACGGGTTATCAAGAAGTCCTTACTGACCCTTCATACCACGGTCAGATCGTGACCATGACCGCTTCGCAGATCGGAAACTATGGTATCAATCTTGAGGACCCAGAGTCTTCTCATCCTCAGGTGAAAGGCTTTGTCATCCGAGAATTGTCACCCTGCATCAGTAATTGGCGTAGCCAGCAGGACTTAGACTCTTATTTAGCTGAGCATGGCATTCCAGGGATTGAAGGTTTGGACACGCGCGCCATAACGAAAAAATTGCGCATGGCCGGAGCGCTCAAATGCTGCCTATCAACAGCGGAAATTTCAGTCGAGGAGGCGGTGGAGCGCGCACGCAGCTGGGAGGGGTTAGTAGGCTCGGACTATGTATCAAAAGTGACTTGTGATGCGCCCTACGAATTTGATCCAGAGGGTGAAGAAAGTACGGTATTTTCCGTGCCGGGCACATCTCTGAACGCTATGGAGCCCATCACCCAACGATTCAAGGTCGCTGCCTTCGATTTGGGTGCCAAAAAGTCTATCTTTAAGCGATTGAAACTGCACGGCTTCGACGTCCACGTCTTTCCGGCAAATGCAAGCGCAGACGCCGTAAAGGAGGTAAAGCCCGACTGTCTCTTTCTCAGCAACGGACCCGGAGATCCATCAGTGGTTTCTTATGCACATCAAACGGTGAAAAGTTTGATTGAGCACTACCCCACTTTTGGAATCTGCATGGGCCATCAAATCCTGACCCATGCGATGGGAGCAAAGACTTTCAAACTCAAGTTCGGGCATCGTGGCGGCAACCAGCCGGTCAAGAATGTCGAAACAGGCCGTGTTTCGATCACTTCTCAAAATCATGGTTTTGCTTCTTCAAAAGAAGAACTCGAGCGCGTCGGGGCAATCGTCACTGAGATCAATCTGAACGACGAAACCGTTGAAGGCATTCGCCATAAGGACCTCCCCGTGTTTTCGGTACAATACCATCCTGAAGCGGCACCCGGACCGAGCGATGCGGACGCACTGTTTAGAGACTTCTATTCTTTGGTAAAAGAACACCGCGGGTAATTATCTTCTATTTCGATACTGCCTCGCTCCACGTATAAAACGGAGATTCTTTTATTTGAGTTTTGATTTCGCAGATCGATACTTAGGAGCATTCTAAAATGCGAAAGAATCATGAAAAGGAATTGCGGCACCGTATCAATGCGGGGCGCGTGGCCGTCGAAGCTCAGGTAAGTTTTTTTAAGGATCAATTGGGCCGGGTCGCGAGTGAATGGAAAGAGGATAATTCTCGGGTCACTTTCGCTGATTTTGCTATCTCTGAAAAAGTGATCGCGACACTGCGCGCTGATTTTCCTAAAGATGTCTTCTGTTCGGAAGAGGCAAATCCTGAGGATGAAGAAGTCGCTTTAGACCAACCTTTTGCGTGGATTCTTGATCCCATCGACGGCACCAACAACTTCGCGATGGGCTATCCAGTGTGCTGCATCGCCCTAGCGCTCCTCTTCGAAGGAACCCCGGTTTACGGAATCATCTATGACATGTCACGCGACTTGATTATGGAAGGAGGCCCAGAGTTCGGATACCTAGAAAAGAAGCGAAAAGTGCGCATCGATCTTTGTTCCAAAACCCTCGACCATAAGACTACGATCGGGCTACATTTCCCTTTAACCGCAGCTCAGCTGGGTTACCTACAGCCTCTTCTGAAAACTCATCGTGTTCGTTGCTTAGGTAGTTCGGCTTTGAGCACTTCGTATATCGCTAACGGATTGCTCGATGGTGTGATCGATTATCGCGTAAAAATTTGGGACATCGCTGCTGCCTATGCCATCATAATGGGGGCAGGGGCTCGTTTCCAATTTTTCGATAGTGCTATATTTCCGCTCACCTCCTTCCATGTCCGGATGCCGGCAACTCCGTTTTTTGCCGGGACTCCATATTTTTGTGACTACGCTCAGGAGCTGTTGAAGGCCAATCCTGTCTAGCGATAGCTATTTGTAATCAATAATAGTCCATCAAATGAAAGTTGTCGGATCCATCATCGCCCGTTTAGGCAGTAAGCGTCTCGCACATAAGAACCTCATGCCATTTCACGGAATGCCCTTAGTTGGGTATGGCATCAGGCTATTAGAGCGCTGTAAACGCCTCGATGTGATCGTGGTATCTACCGAGGATGAATTGATCGCGCGTGTTGCCCATGATTTTGGCGCACGCGTCATCCAAAGGCCGGTCGAACTTTCTGCCGACGATACCCCCTCGGTTCCTGTATTCCGTCATATCGCGGAATCCACTGACTGCACGAAACATGTAAACTTCAACATCAACTACCCCACGTGCAGTCCTCAAGTCATAGACGATGCGGTTGATAAACTAGAAACATTTGAGGAAGTCCTAACGGTTCCCCATGCAGTGTGGGGCCAAACGAGGGATTGTCTCGAAAACTATGGAGACCCATGGAAGATCACGGCTCACCCGTACCGCGATGAACGTGTCGGACCCATCGATATCCATAAGTATGACGATATCCTCGAAGCCTATCGTCAGAAACAGGGAGACATCAAAGACTGGGATGCGAACCAATCCGCTCATTCAACGGAATCGTAGAACCGGAGCATTCTGATATCCCACCTATCGAATTCGCGTTCCTCGCTCCCCTTATTGGTACCAAAACACACAGTATCGAGATATCTCGAAGTATTTACTTTCATAATTAATATTATATATTTATTATGATATAGCATGACCCAACCCAACATACTGCTCATCACCAGTGACCAACAGCACTGGTTTACTCTAGGCATCGACAATCCAGAGATCCATACTCCGAACCTGGATCGGCTCGCAAAGTCTGGAATGGTATTTGACCGAGCTTACTGCCCAAACCCTACCTGTACGCCCACACGCGCTAGTTTAATCACCGGACAATGGCCGAGTCAGCACGGAGCCTATACACTGGGGACGAAACTCATGGAGGACCACCCCACTGTGAATGATACCTGGCACAATCTCGGGTATCGTACTGGATTGGTGGGCAAAGCACACTTTCAACCCCTGGAGAGCACGGACGAGTTTACCTCACTGGAGGCCTATCCCCTCCTTCAGGATCTGGATTTTTGGCGAGACTTCGACGGATCTTTCTACGGATTCGACGATCTGGAAATCTGTCGCAACCACACAGACGAGGCCCATGTTGGCCAACACTATGCGATCTGGATGGAAGAAAAAGGGTTCACCGAATGGCGTGAGCACTTCAGAAAACCAACCGGCACCCGTGATCCCCAATTACATACCTGGTCTATCCCAGAAGAGTATCACTACAACACCTGGATCGCTGAGAAAACCAACCACTACCTCTCCGAATATAAAGCCAAAGACCAACCCTTCTTCCTCTGGGCTAGCTTCTTTGACCCACATCCATCTTACCTAGTACCCGAACCCTGGGACAAAATGTATGATCCAGCAGACCTGACACTTCCACAAGGCCAGCATGGTGAAGAGGAAACCGGATCTCCGTTTTTCAAACTCGCACGCACGGCCGGATCTAAGCGTGATGACTTCGGCATCTCAAAGCCACAGAAGACCATTCACGGCTTGATGAATCATAATCCATATCCGGTCAAACTGTCCAAGAATATGGCCATCTACTACGGCATGATTTCCTGCATGGACAAATACATAGGCAAGATACTCGATCACCTCGACACGCTGGGTCTCACGGAAAACACCCTCATCGCCTTCACATCCGACCATGGTCATTTTTACGGACACCACGGCCTCGTCGCCAAAGGCCCTTTCCATTTCGAAGATGGCGTCAAGGTCCCTCTGATCGTGAGTTGGCCCGGAAATGTACCTGCCGGAACACGCTCCGACGCTATTCAGAGTCTCGTTGACTTACCCACTACCTTTATCACCGCCACGGGCGCTGACATTCCCCATCACATGACCGGGCTGAACCAGCTTCCTTCATGGGCTGAGCCAGACACGCACGTACGCCACCACACTTTGGTCGAAAACAACCATGAGCCCGGCATCGCAGAAATGAAAACCTATATCAACCGACGCTATAAAATAACCCTATACGTTGGTTTTGATCATGGAGATCTTTTCGACTTAGAAAAGGATCCGGGTGAATTTAAAAACCTCTGGTATGATCCCAATCATGCCGAGCTCAAAGCACGACTTCTTCAGGAATTTCTACAAGCTGAGATGCTCAAGGAAGTCCGCCCTATGCCACGAATTACGCATGCCTAGTCGTGAAGTCAGAACGCCCGCCAAACACGACGCTAGAGCGAGGGCTTAAGATAGTCCGGCGTGTCTCCCAAAGCCACATGCCCTGTCGCTACACCGAGCTCAAAGCTCTGGCCACGGGTGCCAATGACTCCACGGTCTCTCGATTGCTCCATGATCTAGAGCGATTAAAATACCTTAGAAAAGTATCCGACATCGGCTATTGCGCCGGACCGGAATTGGCTCATTGGCAAGACTCGTTTAGACGTAACCAATCCCTATCCGAGATCCTGCAACAAGCTGTAGAAACCCTCTCAGAACAGACACTTGAATCGGCCGCAGTAGCGATTCTCGAAGAAACCCGCATCCACATACCTCATAGTATAAGCTATCCTGAAGGTATCTCTGTCGTGGCACCAGGGGGTAGGGTTCATTTTGAGGCCGATCACGCAGCGAGCGTGTGCATCCTCAATCAGATCCCGATGAATGAGCGAGACGCTCTGTTCCAAAGCCCTTCAAGCAGGATAAAGGATGAACATAGCTTTCAGGCAATTCAACGGGCATTGCATCGGCCGGAAGGGCTCGTCCTGGACCGATCAAGCGCGCGCGAAGGCGTTTGTCGTCTGGGCGCGCCCATAAAGATTGATGGCAAGCCTGGGGCACTGTTTCTATGCCTGACCCAACAATCCGCAGAAATACGCTGGGATACGCTAAGCACTAGCTTGCTGAACACACGAGATCAGCTGGAAAAGATACTCAAAGACTCAGAGCGCACATCTACGGGATATTGACAAAGCGCTTTGGGTCATTTGTTTACACAATCCCCTCAGTATTTTTTGCCATGTCCACAGAAAACAAAACTTCTTCGACTTCCACATGCTCATCGTCTTCATGCGCCAAGGCCGACAGCGCTCCAGCCAATGGCAGCAATCAAAACGGAAAGGGCGATGCACCACGTAATAATCTAAGCGACTCCTTCCGCAGTAACTACGAATCAATCAACTGGGGACGTAAGTAATTTTTGCAGGATGCATTCAAGAGGATGGGTATGAGTCGCGTTACCGCTTTTGTTTTTTTGGTTTTGTCTTCTTCTTAGCTGGTGGCCGCTTAGCTTTCCGGACTGTCTCGCGTTTAAAAAATAGGACGTACTTTTCACGGTAATAGTCCAAAGGAATCCAATCATAAATCTCATGGATCGCGTCAGGATTTATCTCGAGCTGATCGCACTCTTCCTTGTATAGACTGCCCTTGAGATAGATGAGTCCATGCTGAATGTCGTCTTCAAAATCGGGTCTCACGCGGTCACGGATCCAGTCAATAAAAGTGGGCAGTCCCGCCACCGCACGACCGAGTACCCAGTCATAGTCTTTCTTCATTTCCTCAACCCGCGCCCGTCGCAAGAGGACATTCTTCAATTTAAGCTTCAGCGTGATCGACTTGAGCACGTTGATCTTCTTTTCGACAGAATCGACGAGAGTAAACTGGGCATTAGGAAATAATATTGCCAATGGGATACCGGGCAGACCACCGCCAGTTCCCACATCGAGGATACGACTTCCGGCAGGAACGTGAATGAAACGAGATATCGCGAGTGCGTGGAGTAAATGATGTTCGACGAAATGCTCTGTGTCTTTCCGCGAGATCAGATTTACGTCTTCGTTCCAACGCAACAGTTCCTCGGCATAAGCGGCCAACTTCCTGATCCGTGGTGGTTCAATCTCCGGAAAATACTTTTCTACCAGGCTTAAATCCATTGATGACTGTTTTCATTCTAGGCCCTAAAACCAAGTTCAAATCCTACCAATAAAATATCCTCACAGAAAACCGGATACAAAGCCGAATTATTCGGTATGCGCGCCGCAATCCAGCACCCGTTTTTCAACTATTTCACCGATGAGGCGAAAGAGAAAATCATTACTGAAAAACCGCCCTTCGAACTAGGTCCAAATTCGGTCATTTTTGATGAAGGAGATGAGTTCGACGGCATGTATCTGGTGATCGATGAAAAGGTAAATTTCCATAAATCACTCCCGAATGGAAAACTTCAGTTCGTCAGCTATTCTGGACCTGGTTCACATTTTGGAGAATTAGGGATTTTTACGGATAAGCCGCGGTCTTTACGTGCTGTCACCGTATCCGTTACACACCTCATTCATATTGAAGAGGCGACTGTCATAGAATTGATTGAAAAGAACCAATTTCCATTGGTGAACTGCATCCAAGGACTCGTACACCACCTAAATGAGACAACAGAACAGTATGTAGAGTCGGTAGTTCAACAGCAGCAATTGGCCGTCGTAGGACAAATGGTCAGTTCGCTAATACACGATTTTCGCAGTCCGTTGGGGACCATCAGTCTGGGTGCTCAGTTTTTACAATCTCGCTTCAAGGAAGATGAGAAAGCAGTTAAGACCTGCACTACGATTGAGTCACAGGTTAATCGCATCAATCGAATGACAGTCGATATTCTCGATTACGTACGTGGCGAACATCACCTTGAGATTCGACCGATACACTTCCCGAAGTTTTTTGATGAGTTTCGAGAGTTATTTCCCAGTTTCTTCGAATCCTTAGAAACCGAAATCTGTTTTAAACGCGATCAGCCTTTCGTCCTCGCGGGAGACTTCGATCGGATCATCCGGATCTTTCAAAATTTAATTTCCAACGCGCTTGATGCTTTGGCGAACCAACCCGAATCGTTCGTCAAGATCTCAGCCAGGAATGAAGAAGATCAGGTAGTAATCACCGTAACTGATAATGGTCCCGGTATCCCCATGCAGATTAAGGACACCTTGTTTGAACCCTTTGTTACCCATGGAAAAAGCTATGGTACTGGCCTAGGGATGGCTATAGTCAAACGTTGCGTCGAAGCTCACAAAGGAACGATCGCTTTCGAGAGTGATACCTCAGGCACCTCCTTCGAACTTACTTTACCTATCAAACAGTAGGACAAAACACGGGCTCATTAACCAATTGCTTTACCCAAATAATTGAGAGACCAGATTTCTTTCCAGAGACGGTAACGCCCATTTGAAGACAGGACGCCATAGTCTTCGCGATACTCGTGTGCGTGCAGGAACCCCCCTTGGACGTTTGCCTGCTCCAATGCCTGTTGCTGACGATTGAGTTCCTCCAGGGCGTTATCATCAAAAGCAACCGGCTTAAAAGACTTCTTCAACACGCGCTGCTCATGGATTTCTACAAGCCGGTCGATTTTGCGCGTAAGGGGTCTTCGAGCCACATTCCAGCTCTTGGGATATATCCCTCCAAAAGGTAAAGGTAAGTTATTAGTTACTACACGCTGACCATCTTGGTCAATTGAGGTCAGAATAAAATATGGCGGGACACGCGATGAAGTCTGGGGCAGGAAAACCACCTGAATCCTCAACATTTTGTCGGCACGATCAAAAACGACATTTCTAATCATCAAATCCTGAATTAACAGAGCCTCATAAGATCCCTCTGTCTGATAACTGGATTCACGCATCCAGCGCTTCACGTCGATCCAGCGAGCGTCGATCGGCCATTCCTCTTTTTGAGACGTTCGATAGCGGGGAAACAGCGGAACCTCTGAAAAACTCAAAGCTCGGATATAGATCCAGTTATAAATGGTCTCTAAGAGGAACCAGATAAGAAAAGCGATGATGAAGACGGCCCAAAAGGGCCGATCTGTCCAACTCTGGGAAGTGACTAGGAAAGCAATTGTATTCGCAAACAATACCCAGCGCACCCAGCGATTAACGAGATTCAGTAACGGGTGCACCATGGATCGATTCGCTAGGGTAATCGTCAAGAAAACAGCGAGCAGAGCATAAGATACAAATTCGGCTATAGCTTGATCAGAGGACATTCTACAAAAGTTGTCACATTAAAAAATGGGTCAATCAGGGCGGTACTACTCATGCCGGCCCGAAAACTCGTTCTGTAATCGCGACCCAACGAGTTAGTTGAGGCGCAGAGGCATGATAACACAGAGAAAACTCTCGAGTGTCTTAAACACTCCGGGACTGAGTTCGTCCTTGAACTCGAAAAATACCTCGTCCTTGGTCAAGGCACGCAATGGCTCCATGACATAATATGGATTGAAAGCCACCTTCACTTCAGGGCCATCGTAAGCGATAGCCATCGATTCGTGTGAATCACCAAACTCAGCGCTCGACGCGGAAACTTCCAAAAGATTTTCAGTCACCCGGATCGCGACTGAGTTGTTTTTCTCACTGGTTACCAGCGCTGCACGGTGCACGCATTCCAAGAGAAGCTCACGCTCCACTTTGATACGGTGCTCAGTCTCCTTAGGTATGACCTGACGATAGTTCGGATAATTCCCTTCGACCGTTTTAGAAACAAGGTAAAGATCACCGGCAAATCCACTATCAGCAGAGTCGCTGCCCACAGTAACTGTGAAGGCTACCTGACGATCATTAAAAGACATCCTCACACTCTCGCCCTTACCGAGCAAACGTCCAAGCTCAGCCACAGTTTTTGCGGGTAAAATAAGGCTCCCGCCCCCAGACTCGCCGATTTCCATCTCTGAACCCACAAGCGCCAAGCGGCGACCATCTGTGGCAACTAAGGTAACCTTGTCGTCTGCGAAATTGAAAAATACCCCATTGAGGATAAAGCGATTTTCGTCGTTAGACTGCGCGTAAGACACTGATTTTATCATCTTCGACAGATCATCCTGATTCATGTCGAAAGAACGTTCATCCTCGAAGGAAGGCAATTTAGGAAACTCGTCGTGACTGATACCGACAATCTTAAATCGAGATCCACCTGAGGTAATCTGGACCGCGTTCTTATCACCCATCTCAACAAAAACATCCAAATGTGGCAACTCCTTGACGATCGTAGCCAACTTTCGGACTGGGAGGGTAATGGCTCCTGTGGCTTCTACTGAAGCAACGAGCGAAGTCCGGATTCCTATATCAAGATTCGTCGTAGTCAGGCGGATACCGCCGTCTTCTGCCTCAATAAGCACATTACCCAAAATAGGCATCGTAGCTCGAGAGCTGACTACGTTCAGGACCTGCTGGAGGCCATTGACGAAATGATCGCGGTTGATCTTGAACTTCATATGACGACAGAATGTTGCGAGCCCTGAAACTTACTGGCAATCAGAATATACTCCTATAATTTAAAGTATTAAATTAGTAATATTCTTATAGGTTGCGAACAACACCAATAAGCGACTAAATTCATTATTTATCAGGGATTTACGTAACTAGCAACCCGGTGGAAAAATTCTGGTAAGTCCTTGGTTTTTCACCGCTGTGAACAACTTATAGTTTGTTAACGGATTACTCAGAAAATATTGGTAAGTTATTCCGGTATCTCGTCGAGGTGTCGATGAGCCTTTAAGAGGAGGGAGCATTTATACAGAGTTCCCAGGCCGTTTGTGCTGAGTAAAATGGAGCACCAACCCACCGATGATATATGCGACAAACAGCAGTGCTAGAGCGACCTCATGGTAATTAATGATGGCGGCGATCAGGGCGATAGCACCTATGAAGACGCGTGGTTTCATCGTCGTTTGCCATCCGACCTTTTTAAAGCTGGGATAACGCACGCTGCTGACCATAAGGAAGGCAATCAACAGCATCAGGAACGGGAGAATAATCGACCAGGTTTTGAGCTCGTAGTTCGTAATCAAAAAGACAAGAGAAGCAATCAGACCCGCGGCGGCAGGTACTGGAAGCCCGAGAAAGTCTTTATGTCCCGCAAGTTTTTCATGCTTAGGTAGCAATGGACTAGTGATTACATTGAAACGCGCCAGCCTGACCGCGGCGCAGAGCAAATAGATAAAGCCGATGATCCAGCCAATTTTTTCAAAGAATGGGTAACCGCTCTCGGGTGACAAAATGAGGAAATAAACGAGCAGCGCCGGCGCCATTCCAAAAGAAACAATGTCGGCTATCGAATCGAATTCCGCTCCAAAGAGAGACTCTTTGCCTCCAAGGCGTGCTAACCGTCCATCAAGCGAATCAAAAACTACGGCACCCAGGATACACCACACTGCCTGAAGATAGAATTGCTTCGTGATCTCTGGATCGCCCGCAAAATTTGCTTTGATACAAAAAATGACAGCGATGAATCCGCAAAATAAATTTCCCGCCGTCATCGTATTTGGTAGCAGGTAGATCCGACTGGCTTCTTCGTTCGAACTGAAAGGAATCAGTGTATCGTCTGGTTTTTCCGGCGTCTTCGGTTCGGAGGCCATGGACTGAGCAGAAGGGTTAAGGCTTTTTATTCCGGTTGATGAGACCGTCGATGTATTCCCAAAACGTCGAGTGTTGTTCCACAATCTGGTCTTCTGCTAGAGGAAGCTTCGTGCGGTATACAAAATCTGTCAGGGTGTGTTGGGGAAGAATCACTTCGCAGGTTATTTGATCGGCAGCGCGCACGGTAAAATAAATGCGGAAATCCCCAGCGCGTAGACGGTAGAGCTTTTTAGTCCCACGTTGGAACACACCTACTTTACCTTGCGGGTTTTTCAAAGCTTCGGGGCTAAGCCCGCTGATCATGTCTGCCAACTCGAGTTGTTTGAGTGTGTCCAGTTTCTCCAACTCGGCTAGGCTCTGATCGCTGAATGTTACCTGATACATTGTAAAGTGCTGTATGGATGACTTATGACGTAAAGGAAAGCAAAGTTTGTTCAGCTCCCATCGTGCCTAGATACTCGCTCTCGACCACATACTTGCCGGAGTGGTAAAAGTCTGATCCTTATTGGAAAAACTTATGACTGAACAATTGGGTGCCCTTGATCCTTACGACCTCCCTCCCCCGCCCGCGCCAAAGCCAGAGACCTTACCGATCCTATTTCAGGATGATGACTATGTGGCCGTTCATAAACCCCCAGGTTTACTCGTTCATCGCAGTGAATTAGCGCGCGAGGCAGACACAGCAGCACTGCAGATTGTGCGTGATCAAATCGGGATGCATTTATTTCCCGTACACCGTCTAGACCGCCCAACTTCTGGGGTTCTGATTTTTGCTCTCTCTAAAGAAGCAGCCCAAGCTTTTGTCGATGGCCTCACCCACAAAACAGTAGAAAAAGAGTATTGGGCCATCGCCCGAGGTTGGATTCACGATGCCGTCGATCTCGATAGTGCTTTGGACAAGAATCAGGTCTACCCTCCCTCCAACAAAAACCACCTAGAACCCAAGCTGCAGGAAGCGATTACCCAATTTAGGCCCGGTTTAACCTGTGAACTGAATATCCCTGTGAGACCTTATGATACAGCGCGTTACAGTCTGGTAAAAGCATCTCCCAAAACAGGCCGGACGCACCAAATCCGTCGACACCTCGCGAGACTGCGTCATCCGATAATAGGAGACACACGGTATGGCGATGGCCCGCACAACCTCATGTATCGCGAGCGTTTCAAATGCTACCGATTGTTACTCGCTGCTGTATCTCTGGATTTTACACACCCGAGGACCGGTTCTAAGACTCGAATATTTGCTGAGCCGTCCGAGGATTTTGGCGAAGTAGCGCAACAGCTCTTTGGTTCGGATGTCTACAAAAAATTCTGCCGTCAATTATCATGAAAAGATTCTTACTCATTTATTTTGTTATATCGCTGTTCGTCTCCGCTCAACAGGGAGAGTCACTTGCCGACAAACGCTTGATGAAAATCGTCCATGATCAGCAACGCTTGATGGCGCAGGCCGAGACTGGAAAGGATGCAGATGATTATGTAAACACTTCAAGTGAACCACAGATTCGGCAACTGGCTGCGCGTTGGTCGCGTTACATTAACGACCATCCAAAGGACGTAGAAGCACGCTTACTTTACGGGAAGTTTTTGAGAACTTTTGGCGAATCAGAAAGCGCAATTTTAGAGTTTCTTGCGGCTGATGCCCTTGAGCCAGAGTTACCGGTAATAAAACAACAGATCGGCAATTACTACGCCGAGCACGGGTTGTACGAAGAGGCGCTTAAAGCCTTCATACAAGCGGTCGAACTCGCTCCAGAAGAGAGTATTTACCACTACCAACTGGGTGAAGTCTTATACCGCTATCGGTGGCAAATCATCGAAGATGACATTTACACACGTGCAACACTCGATGAGCAAATGAGCCGCGCCTTCGGACAAGCCGCCCAGCTTGCTCCAGAGGATTTAGGTTTACAGATGCGTTATGCCGAGAGCTTCTACGACCTTGAATCCCCCGATTGGGCAAAAGCAGCGCTTCAGCTAGAGCACTGCGCCAGCCTTGCCGAATCGCACGTCCACAAACAGACCGTCCATCTGCACCAAGCGCGTGTCGCAGCAGAGATGGGTGAGCTAGAAATCGCAAAGACCCACTTAGATTCTGTAACCATGAAAGCTTTAGCAAAAAGCGAGGCTCGTGTTAGGGCCATGATACAAGCGCGTGTGGAGGGAAATTAGCGTGAATTCGCGTTCATTCGCGGATAGGTCAAACTGATGAAAAGCCTTCATCGCACTTCCAATAAACGACACAGCATCCTTCCTTTTTCTCCTCGCCCTGATCTACTAAAGTGTTTTGAGTTAATGTAATTCTTGCGGAGCGAAAAACCAAACACATGGTGTTCAGCTACTTCCATTTCATCACTTCAATCCACAGAAATCCCTGCAGTTATCTTATCAGGGCGATTCGTTGAGATAGTTTTAACTGTTCAGCCATATATTATGACTATTGAAAACCGCGTTAGAAAAGTTGTCACTGAAGATGATCATAAAGCGTTCATGCTTTTGTTCGACGAAGACCCTGGAGACTGGCGTGAGGAACCCGAGCAATATGATGAAATTCTCTCAAAGTTCCGAAAGACTTTCGATGACTGTGTCAGGATGGTTGAGTCCAATATTGGAACCCCTTCATATATTGAACGAGAATATTCAAAGCGTTCACCGGACTGGGCACCAATGGGTTTGTATGCAGATTGGATGATCAAGGGCACTGATTCAATAATATGCATATTTATGGGAGGAGATGGAAACCCAGAAGATCCGCTGACGTTGATCGCCGGTCGAACGAGGAGCGAGGCTCGCTTCAGTCCAGATGACCCATGGGACTGGCAATGGATCGACTAATAAGATTATGCCAAACAAGTCCGTTAAAAACAACGCCATGAACGTTCCGCGCTCTGACGTGTCTCACGTCTACAGTGGGATAAGAAAATCACCCGTTGCCGACTAATCAGAGGATCGCCCGTCGTAGATGGTTTCACAGGAACTCGTCCGACAAGAAAAGAACACTGGCAATGGCGATTCCGCGTCTCATCAGCGTTTTCTGCGGCCAAAAAATTTTTACCTAGCGTCTGCTCGCGTCATCCCTTCGCAGAAAGTCTCTCGTACAGTAAAAAGTTTGGCAGCAATCCCCTCCCGCTCCTATCGCATAGTCCGGATTGAAGAATTCCAGAGGCTGAAAAATAACTCGCCCGCCTCTAGCCTATTGCCTTAGCTCGGGGCTATCATGGTTAAGATCGCGGTGACATATCAAGGAGGGCTCCATTGTGAAGCTATCCATGGACCTTCTGGGAATACACAGGGGACTGATGCTCCGGTGGATAACAAGGGTCGCGGAGAGACTTTTTCTCCGACAGATCTCGTGGCTACTGCGCTCGCAACGTGCATGGCCACTATCATGGGACAGCAGGCGGACACGTTGGAGGTCGATATCTCTGGGACAGAGCTCCATGTGGAGAAGGTCATGTCTACAGAGCGGCCTAGAAGAATCGTCGCGCTGCCGGTGAAGATTTCAATGTCGATCCCATTTGATGAAAAGGTGGCTAAGATGATGGAGCGCGCCGCGAAGAGTTGCCCCGTGCATCATAGCATTCATCCAGATATCAAAGTGGATATCGACTGGAGTTGGGCAAATTGATTGTTACTCATAGGTTTATTATAACTTGATGGATCGCCAACAATATCAGTGTTTGCACCCACAGCAGGCGTTGGTAGAGGTGATTTTCCCATGGGTTGAGCGCCACAACGCGGCATGGAAGGGAAGCGTGTGTGGGCGCGCGACCGTTGTTGTGCCAACTAAGGGCGTATCGCTTTGGTTGAGGGAACAATTGAGTGATAAGTATGGAGCTGTTTTTGATCTCGAGATCTTGACCCCTACCCTTTTGCGGAACCGTTTAAAATCTGGGATAAAGAGACTCGGGTTCCAGAATATGCAATGGCAGCAGCCAGAAGATGTTCGGCTTCTTGTGAGGAGTATTCTGGGTGCGCGTTCAGAGTATCTAAGTTTCGATAATGCCAAAGGCTGGACGCGTCTTTACCAAGATTTGGACCGTGTGGGTTACATCCCTGATTGGCTGCCAAAAGAAATGCTTGTTTTGATGTCAGAACTTCAGGGTCATTTTCTAGAATTGGATCTAGTGAGTGAATCACGTTTTGACCGGAGTCTATTGGATTATGCGTTGGGTAGCACAGATGGTACAGAGTCTTTCTTCGATAATTTGTTGATCTATGGATTCGGACCCCGCGATCTTAGTGGAATAAATTTTCTCCTCGCCTGTGGCTTGTTATCTAGAGCGACATCGATAGTTCATGGACCCCCAGCACTCTATTCAGGTGAGGAGCCCTGGTTTAACACCTGGGAGAAATATTTCGGCCCTATTGATATGTTCCACGTGGAACAGTCCCATCCTCACCAACTGCTGGGAGAGTCGATCCGTGAAGGTAGCCCAGTTTTCAACGCTGATCCAAGCTTGGACGGACTTGTCTCTTACGTGGATCAAGTGGAACAGGAGCCGTTGATTCAAACGTGTGTCTTGGAAATCTGTGGGATTATCCAAAATGCTAAAACACCACGCATTATGGTGTTGTTTCCATCTATTCGAGGAGAAGGGAAGCAAGAACTCAAAACGGCATTGGAGCGACTCAATATCCCCTACTTTGACCGAAGCCATGGCGTTGTAAATCGTTGGACCGGCGTGCCTGAATGGTGGCGTTACTGGTTACAATTCCAAATATCGCCTACTGTAGACAGCTATCTATCCTTTGCCCAATCGAGCTTCGAGGTGTCAGGGATCTCGCATGAAGCTCTAAAACTGCTCGAAAGCTTGATACGAGAGGGGTTTCAAATACTTCAAACGACTGACTGGATAGTGGTCGAGAAACATGTGCATCAAGCGCTTGGCTATCGGACGGGAGCCTCTAGTAGTCAACTGTTAGGTTTCATTGATCGGTGGTCATTGCTTAATGAACAGGCCACAATCGGCGTGTTTACTCAGACTATAGAAGACCTCCTGCTCAGAGTTGACATCACGATCGATGATTTTGATCTGGAGGGTATTACTGAGCTTCTCGAACAGTGGCGAAACTGCGAAATTGAAGTGACCCGGCAGGTTTTCTTTGATTGGTTGCACGCACGTTTAGAGCAACTATATAGTAGGACTAGTTTTGCTTCAGATACACCCGGAGCAGTCGTGCAGCTCTGTGATCAACGTGAGGTCATGACTGAACCGTGGACCCATGTGATCGTATTCGATTGCGCAGGCGCTTCTTGGCACCAAACTGAAACAACACAAGGCTTGCTAAGCGAAGCACAGCGCCGGCGATTAAGTGAAGGCGCCGCAGCTTCGTCTGATACTCATATTCTGGCACCCGGAAGGATCCCCGTTCAGGATGCAAAGCTACGCAATGAAGCAATTAGCCGTTTATTCTTCGAAGTGCTTATGCAGCCATTGGAGCGTGTGTTGTTTCTGCACCAGCGCCGTCTCCCCGATTCTCCTGCTGTAGATCGTGAGCCATTGGATTGGCTAGAAGCATGGTTTACCGGACGTTCCAGTCCTGCGTCTCTGGTGGTTTTGCCTGAGCAGCAAACCGATACGAAACTACCCGTCGTGTGTGCCCTGGAATACCTCCAAACAGCTGTCAACGAGCGGAACACGTCAGAAAAGCCGTTCGGGATATACGATTATGGCGCAGTCTCGACCCCATTATTCAATGGAGCTATCCCTGCAAAGAGCATCGAATTTATCATTAAAGATCCTGTGGCAGGCTGGTACCATGATGTTCTCGGCTACACGGCGCATGAGCGTTTTCAATTTGTAGATCAGCGGCGATTGGTAGATGGAATGCGCCTTCACCGCTGGCTAGATTACTCAAGAGGAAGTGATCCTATACTCATCCCCCTACCCGCTCAGGCCGATTGGCTGGCACATGCTTATACAAATGCGGAAAAAGAATATGATTATGCCCGACAGATCTACGATTCGGGCGGAGGAGCCTTGCCAGATTGGTGGCATCACTTGTGGTGGAGCCAAAAAGCTGCGGTGCGGCGCTATATCGACCGTGTAGCGGGATTAACGTCCGAAGGCGTCTGGTCCTTTGCGGGATTTGAGGTGTCTCTGCCCACAGGTGTGCGCATTGGACTCGGAACTCCCGAGGTCCTTTCGATATCGGGGCGTATAGATTTGGTATTAGCCGACTCTGAGGCTCTGCCTAGTCCGCAGAATCCGAACCCATCGGGTCGTTACCTGGTGATCGACTTCAAGTCAGGGACTCGGAATGCCATTACTGAGAAATCTTTGCTGCGCGGTGAGCACTTACAGCTCGTCGTGTATGCAGCAGCACTGAGTGCGCTTAAGGCTGAGGATGTTGGTATTCTTGTCGTAGACCGGCTTGGAGATGGAAAAACGTATTCGATTGAGACGGGCACAGATGAGAATCTGGAGATGTTTCTCGCCGGGGTTCGAACGTTGATTAAGCGAGGACTGCTGGGACCCAAACCATGCATTAATCGCGAATTTAGCTTTTCGCGTCCCTACCCGATCGCTCATGTCGAAATCGATGATAAAATACTGACTGAGCGTTGGAATCTCACCCACCCCCTACTTACCTCCCTGGTCAAATAAATGGCGACTCTAAGAGACCAGTCACAGCGCGACGCATTCATCCAAGATGTCCGAGGGAGTTACTCAGTGATTGCTCCGGCTGGCGTGGGTAAAACGGAGTCGATTATTCGCCGAATAGAACAGCAGGCTGCGGTGGCAGCAGTTTTGCCAGAGTTTTCCTTAGATAAGCTGATCGTGGTGACCTACACCGAGGCGGCGGCTCAGGAGATGCGGGAGCGGGCCAATGCCCGTTTGCGGACTAACCGAGCGAGGCCCGATATCTTAAGGCAATTTGAGCAATCAACTTTCGCTACAATCCACGGTTTTGCGTCTACACTGATCCAGCGCTGGGGCCCGCTGTTTGGTATCTCAGGTGAATTCGAAATCATTCAAGATGATGACATCGATGCTGTGTTCCGCGCGTTTATTGGAACACAGACAAATTTGCTCGATTGTTTGGCTCAGGAAATACGTTCCACCTTTACCCGATTGGTAGATATTCATTCCATTCTTGGATTGGCGACCGATGACGCCGCTCTGGATTTATGCGCGCCGACTATATCTGCCTTTCCCGATCTACGAATTGATGCCTTTCTGAACTGTAGCCTGAAGCGAAGCTCCAAAAAGCTTGATGGTGAAAAGAGCGCGTTGAGAGCTTGGATGAGTCGTTTTCTCCACACCGATGATTTTGTTGGATTGCCGGAGACGAGCTATAAAGCCCATGAGGCTCCAGGTGAGGCGTTTGCGGAATCATTGGCTCCGCTGTTCGATTGGGTTCGAGATGTTACTCAACAATTTGTTATAGAAATGGCGGAGTCTTTCTACCGCTACCGTATTGAATCAGGACATCTCACTTTCAGTGATTTGATCCGCACTGCGGCTGAATTGGTCAAAAAGGCACCCGTTAAGGAGCAACTCAAGGTGGAAGACCCCCATATTTTACTTGATGAAGCTCAAGATACAGACCCTAAGCAGTTTGCGTTTTTGCTGAGTTTGGTCGGCCTAGATGTCAATTCATCCGGTGGTATAGAATCGGTGGACCCTTACTGGAGGGAACGGGTGGCAAAAGGCCGCTTTTGTATGGTGGGAGACTTCCAACAATCCATCTATCGAGCGCGCGCAGATATCGGATTCTATCGCAATCTTCATAAAGCTTTACTGGACAATAGTATCCTCAAAGAAGCTGTATTTTCGGTGACTTTCCGCTGTGATCAAAAAGTAATCGATTGGGTCAATCAGGTCATGCCTACTGTCTTCCATGATCGGTCGGCAATTGATGAGGTGGAATTTGTCCCGCTGGAATCCAGGCCTGATGTAAAAGAGGGCGCGGTGCAAAAGCTGGTGGTTAAGGGTAGTGAGGGTGAGCATGACGGGGATCCAGAAGCGGCTCAGCTCGCTGAACGGCTTGCTCGGCTGGGCACACAGGGTCTGGGGGTCGCGGATTGGAGTGATTGTGCGTTGTTGTTCACGAGAAAACGTAGAATACAGCCTTTTAGTGAAGCCTTAGAAGGGCACGGATTGAAGGTGCAGGTCCTGTCAGAAAATCGCGCTTATGCTGCACTTCCCGAGTATGCCTGGTGGGTGGCCGTCTTATGGATATTGGTCGAACCTGATGATAGCTTTGAGATCGTTGGTGTATTGCGAGAGGTATTTGGCGTGCCCGACGACGTTATCCATCAGTTTGTTCATAAATCTCGCGAGGCTGGGGAAGAGCGGGCGATCAGCATTGCGGCACCAGCAGTATGGGGAGGAGCCATCTGCGACATCCTTAATGTTCTCTTCGATCTTAGAAAGCATGTGCTGGCGCTGACACTTTTAGAATCGATCGACGTAATTGATTCCGAGTTGGATCTCGCTGCTAGACTGGAACTATTGCCTGGAGCTGATGCCGTCGGTATAAAACGAGCGCGGACTCGGTTGCAGGCTGAACTTTGCCGGTTGGAAGAGAAGGGGATGAGCTTGGCTCAATCTGTGAAGCGTCTGCGCTATCAATTTCTGACTCGGCGCATGGATGCGGCCGCGGTAAAACCCGGACACATTCAACTACTGACTTGTCACAAGGCAAAAGGCCTCCAGTGGAATGTGGTTATTTTAACTGGGCTGGGATCTCCTCTGGGAGAACCGACGCCACAGTTTCCGCTATTCGTGCGCGGTGAGGGTGCGCGTATGAATCAAATAATTCTGAACAAAGCGGATCCGTCGAAATCGTTGTTAGAAATTGAGAAACTCAGGGCTTCCGAGGAAGCGCGCAGGTTGTTTTATGTGGCAGCAACACGCGCTAAGCAGCGTTTGGTGTTGGTGGATAATACGAATGTATTGGGAAAACGGAGCCGTGGAATCCCTCCGTTTTTGAGCTATATGCCGGAAGAGTGGGGGGAGATACCCGACTTTAAGGCTACTGAAGCAGGTGATCTGACGGCTAATAGCGATTCAGTGGCTGCTGATGGGATCTTAGATAAGAATCAGAAGATACAATTGTCATCATTCCAGAACACAGCCCGGATGCGTGGCCCTTCCTTTTCATCACCGAGTAGTAAGAAGACTGAAGACGATGGTGAACCTATCATTTCTAAAGTTCAATCGGACGAAGTGGGGGGGCGTGAATACGGCTTACTGTGGCACGATTGGATGGAGGCCGTTTGGCTCGATGGTAAGAGAGAGGTGGACATGTATTCTGGACCCTTTGCTCATTTGCTGAGCCAAAGCGGGATGCGCAAACGCTTGGATAAAGAATGGCAGCTTTTAAAGCAGGTCGATGGCTTGTCTTCGGGATTGGATGCCCAGGATGGTCGAGTTTTATGCGAAGTGCCATTTCTTTGGCGCGCCCCCGACGACGACACACTATACAATGGAGTCGTGGATTGGATGCGAGTGGGGGAGGGCACTTGCTGGATTATTGACTGGAAGACCGACATCGTTGACGAGGGATTGTGCAGCTTGATCGATAAATATGCTGATCAGCTCAAGATTTATCGTTCTGCGCTGCTTCAATCACTCGATGTTGAGGTTCGCTTGAGCCTCTATAGTACACGGATGGGTGAACTGATAGATATAGACTAGGACACAATCCGGGTTAAACCACTTTTCCGGCGGCGACGAAGCACCGCGCTCAAGCGCTTTCAATAATTGGAGGGGGACGCTTTGACGTGACCCATGGCCCGAACAGAATCAGACAATGCAAGCGACTGAATTTATGAATAATCCTCTAATGCGCAGTCAGTGGTAGGATCACTCGTTAAACCAGTGTTGGAGATTCTCAGCGACGAATTGGTTGTCATTTAAATGTGGATACGCTTCGCTTACGCGTGTGATTTCATCGGCTTGCCCTGGAGCTAGAACTTCATCGAACTTTAGCGTATCGATACGTTCTAGCAGGCCTTGACGGCGCAAAATCTCGTTTACTCCCGGAATGCTGCCGGCGTAGTTATGACGAGCGTCAAAAATGGCGGCCTAGGCGTCGGTCATTTGAGCGGATAGTGTGAGCAGCTCGCGAGGAAGGGGCTCGCCTGAATCCCACCAGGCGTGAATCTTATTTAGGAAATCACAGGCAGTCTTAGTCCAGCAGGCCCACTGTCCCAAAAGTCCGCCACGTATCCGGACGTCGCCGGTGCCGAAGTTAAACGGGGTAACCAGATCGTAAAGGATGCTGTCGTCGTTACCGGTATAGAGGGTAATGTCATCTTGGCGTTGAGCATCTGCGATGGCGCGTACTACATCCACGGTGCCGTATCTGTCGAAAGGCGCTATCTTGATGCCGTAGACATTGGGGATTTCGACCAGTTCACGCCAGAAGCTATAGGGCAAGACGATACCTCCGACGCCTGTGAGTAGGTAGAAACCAAATACAGGTATTACCTTAGCTATTTGGCGCACGTGGTGAATGAGGTCCTGCTCCATGGCATTTTCGCCAAATGCAGCCATGGAGATAATAGCGAAATCGTAGCCAAGATCCTTGGCCAGTTCTGCTTGTTCAATGGCACCCGCAGTGAGGCCGTTGATACCCGCAATTTTTGCCAGCGGGCGACCTCGGCTGGCAGTGAGGCGATCGATTTCTTCTGCGCATGTCTTTAAGACAGGCTCGAACAGGGCGATACCGGGATTGCGTATTTCAAATTGAGTGAAGTGCATGCCTACGCCACCGACTCCGGCGTCCACATAGTAGCGCATCAGCACTTTCTGGCGTTCAGCGTCAAACTTACGTTCAGCTGTCAGGGCGAGTGGGGCAGCGGGCAGAGCAACGCCCGTGCGTATCAGTTTTAGGATTTCTTGTTTCACAATGGGTAAAATGAGTTGTCGATTACGTGTGTGTGTTGATTATGCCGCTGGGTAAATCTAGGGTTATGGTACCTGTCGGCGCGCTGATCTCTATGGCATGGCCCGTATCTATGATCGCGAGGCTATCAAGACTGCTGACAGAGATAATAAAGCGTGCCTCTGGACTATCTATGGGTGCATTGTAACTGAGTGGGTAGATAGTCCGATCGTCGTGATCATAAGGTTCGGCGATCGTGATTTCTGCTGAATTGTGAGAGCGGACGGCTAAATCACCCTGTTCCGTCTCCAGGCTCAGCTTGGATTCCTCAAGTTTCGGGGCGCTCATGCACTGCAGGTAGCCATGCGCATTGATGCGTTGTCCACCTTTGCCCATAGCATGGTCCAGGATAATGAGCGTGCTATCGGAAATGGCGATAACGTGGCGATGGTGCCGTTCAAGTGTGTGTGGATATGCTGACTTGAGGTCACACCAAACGTGCAAAAGCCAGTGCGTTCCGAATGGGATCTCTTCAGCCTTCAGTATTTCCGCAGTGGCGTCGACGGTCTGATCTCTGCGCTTGAACGTGATGCAATTGTGCTGTGCCGTCGCACTGGCCATGTATCCTGGGTCGCCGAGGATGCGGCTTGTTCCGACACCATAGATGATTTGACCGAGGTCCAGGTTGTTGTGATTTCCACCGTTGAACCCTGAGCGAAATGATAGCCATGTTTTGTCACGCTTCCAGGACAGCCAATCGAGTTCACGGCCATGCCAAAGTCCCACAGGTTGTTGCCATGGGGTGGCCGGTTGATCGACTGCGCGGTGCCAAAAAGCCTCCACCTCAAATGCGATACCGTTTGTGTCTTCCCAGGGCCGAGGGAATGCATCTTCAAAGCCTGCCCAATCTGGCCGGCCGCACTGCTGCGCCCACCAGTAAGCGCCAGGAAAGCGCCATTCTCCACCATATTCGTAGCAGTTGGAAAAGTTGATTGGCTTCTGATCACCTCCGAGCATCCAAAGACGAGAGTCGAGACCATCGCGGAAGCGAGGCTGTGTCTTAAGCCCCAGGTCGTCACCCTCAAGCCTGTATAGAGCTGACACAAATTCAGTGAGGTGTGTTAGCGTAGTGCACTGATACATGAGCCCCTCTGTCGACCCGCCACCGGCAGGAAAGTAATTTATGGTGTTTTGCAGCCCTTTTTTGGCAGCGCTCAGCACCTCACTGGCAAGGTCGGGCGCAATGTCTTGCATTGCTAAAGCAGCGACCCCCGCCGAACCGTGTAGTGCCGGTCCCCAGTTAAATTCGCTATACCGCCACCAATCGCCTTCTTCAATGCCTTTGAGATAGGCGGGAAGCCCCCAGTCAACGAGACAGCGAACGAGCTCAGATTCTTGTTTTTTAGATAGGACTGGGGCGAGTGACTCGAGGGCGAAAGTGGCGCTGGTCCACCAATCGGCGGTACGTAGATCAGCATGTTTCAGCCCACTCCAGAGTGGCTCAGTAATCCAATATTTCGGATCGATGATGACGTCCACCGTTCGCAGCGCTTCGGCAAGGCAGTCTTCGCGTCCCGTTAGACGCCATGATACCGCAAAGCGGATGAGGCGTTGTTTGGGTATGCGCCAAAAATAGGGATTATCTCTCTCCTCATCAGCGTTGTTTAGATCGCCGCTGAGATTCCAGAAATCATCTCGACTTTGAGCGATCATAATGTCGCATGCACGCTCGTTATTTGCGTGGATTTTTTTGAAGAAGGGGTCCTGCAACTTATGATTAAGCCCGGCCCATTCCGTTTCTGTCATGATAAGGTTTTTGTGCATGCTTCCGCGTAGGTTTTGCTGGGTGACTCCTTAATCGACAGTTGGAGATAAGGCTGTGATGAGGCTGCCCAGCGCTTCCGAAAGGGACGGTACCCATGGCTGCCATTTGCGCTCCCATTCCAAACAGATGGCCCCTGTATAGTCGCTGCTCGCAACTGTTTCGATCAACTCTGACACCGGGAATCTGCCGGTCCCCGGTAGACAAAGAGTATAGTCGTTCACTTTATTTGCTTCACGAACACTGTCTTTGAAATGGATGTGAGCAATATAGGGTTTGAGGGCTTGCCAAGTTTGGTTGATTGGCTCGCCACCTTTGTGGAAAGTGTGGTGGGCATCCCAAAGTATCGGGCAAGGCGTCTCCAGTTGTGATTGAAATGCCAAGCACGATTCCGCGTTACAAAAGGCATCATGGGTTTCCATTACGATGTTCGTGGTCCAACCATTCTCGCGGCGTAGTGCTTGCCACCATCGGGTCGTTTGAGCAGCAGCCTCCAAGTCCTTTTCGCTAGGTCGCGTACTGAGCTTTCCGCCGTCGAATACCCTGAGCCAGGGGACCTGGAGCGCTTCGGACCAAGGAATAAATCTCAAAAATGCCTCGCGGGTTTCTTCGGTATTCCCGATGAGCTTGAGGGAGGTATCGAAGGCGGTGATCTCAATCTCTTTTTGCTTCAGAATAGATTTGAGGTTTTCCGGCGTCTCAAAAGTGGCTTCCAAATAAGTTGGCAGGTCGAGTTGGTCCTCAAGCGCGCGGAGCTCGATTTCTCGCACACCAAACGCCTGGGCCAGTTCGATGGCCTGGGCCAGGTTCATCTCAGAGCAACCTAGTGTAGACACACACCAGCGGATGTTGCCGGGAAGCTTTCCTTCTTCAGTCATTTTCAGGCAGTGTTTGGCGTTCTTCAGCGGTTTCTTCGGGCGCATACCAATTCGAGAGGTTTCCACTCCATCGCCACAGATATCCGGTTTTTTCGAGCGACACCTGATTCATCACCTCCAGCATGCCTTTGACGGACTCGGAAGGTTCGAGCATGAAGCGGTCTTTGGGTGGCGTTCCTCCAGAGGTCATCGCAGTCCGCACCCAGCTAGGGTCGATACCTCCTACGGTGATACCGTGTGGAACCAAGTCGGTGCCCAGTAATGAAACCAAGCGATGTACGGCGGCCTTTGAGCATGGATACGAAAATTGGCTCCCCGGTTTGTCTTTAGGGTCTGGATGGCGCAATGCCCCGGTGCGGGATGTGAGGATGAATACTTTGCCTGAGGTCTCTTCGAGCTTAGGCAAGAGCGCCCGTGTGAGCTCGAGGGGACCAAAGAGGTTCACTTGAAACACTTTGAGCATCTCAATACTCTGAAAATTGCTCAGTCCTTCCTTCCCATTCCCCACGATGCCCGCGTTATGGATGAGTAAACCGACACCGCCCGAGAGTTCATTGAGCGTTTCTGCGCTGGCCGTTAGGCTCTCTGGATCGCTGACATCCAGCTGGACTGTCTTTAGAGCATGCCCGTGCGTATCTTGAAGTTTTTTGAGTTCTCCGGCTTCGTCTGGATTGCGGCAACATGCAACAGTCAAGTGTCCTGCTTCCAAGAGCTGTCGTGTAAACTCGAGGCCGATTCCTCGGTTAGCACCGGTTACGACGGACCAATTTTGCGGGTTGGTTTCGTCTACCATGATTTCCGATATAATTCGATGATTTCGTCTGCTTCTGGAACGCGTGGGTTGTTGTCCGGGCTGCCGGAAGCGAGAGCGTCGATGGCCATCTTGCCAATCTGAGCTTCAAAGACTTGTGATGTGACACCTTTGCAGCCAGAGAGCTTTGGCAGGTCCAGACTCCTGTTGAGGCGCTCGAGCCAAGCGACTAGTTTTGTGCACGCCGTTTCATCAGAGTCTTCATCAGATGCTGCATTCAGCGCGCGTGCGATGGCTGCATAACGATCCGGGCTCGCGCTTGTAGAGTAATCGGTAACCGTGGGAAGAAGAATAGCGTTGGAAAGGCCGTGAGGCAGGTGGAAAACAGCTCCGATGGGTCGGCTCATTCCGTGGACTAGGCAGACGCTACTGTTCGCGAATGCCATACCGCCCTGAGTTGCTGCGAGCATCATACCCTCCCGAGCCAGCCTGTTGTCCGGGTCGTTCCAAGCTGTTTCCAGATGTTGGCCGACCAGCCGGATACAGGATAAGGCCAGAGGGTCAGTCATCGCGTTTGCCTTACGCGAGACATACGCCTCGATGCCGTGCGTGAGTGTGTCTACGCCTACTGCAGCTGTCAGCGGCTTGGGCATGCCCATAGAATACGTGTAATCGACGATTGCAGCGCTGGGTAATAGCGGCGCGCTGAGCATCATCATTTTGACGTTGGATTCCGTGTCGGTGATGACTGCTACTTTTGTCGCCTCACTTCCAGTTCCTGCGGTGGTGGGCATCGCGATCAAAGGAATGCCGGGGTTCACTATTTTATGTAACCCCATGTATTTTGATAGGGGTCCCGCGTTGGCTTGGCTGATAGCGATAACTTTGGCGGCGTCGATAGGCGAGCCACCGCCCAAGGCGACGACTAAGTCGGCATGGTGCTTTTTGAGGGCTTCAACCCCAGCAGCGACATTGAGATCGGTAGGGTCGGGCTGAATCTCATCGAAGATAGCGACTGACAACCCGGCTGCGGTCATGAGACGAACCAGGTCATCTGCGAAGCCCAATGCTACCACTCCGGGGTCCGTGACGAGCAATACGCGGCTGCCGCCGAGCTGTTTTGCCAAGGCGGGTAGTTGCTCGCGGCTGTCGCCTCCATAAATTATGGTGGCAGGAAGATCTAAACGGTAGGACATATTACTAGATCTGAATGGTTCGCATCATTGTAAGGAGCTTTGACGTTGGCCTAGAGCTGCTCGGCATCCTCATTCATTATCCATTACCACCCCAATTTGCGGACATAATTACTATCCCAGCGCGAAAATACTACCTTCTGGCGGGTGTAAAAACGAACACCTTCCATACCTTGAACGTGCAGATCGCCGAAGAATGACTGGTTCCAGCCAGAGAAAGCAAACTGGCTGATCGCTGCTGGAACCCCCACATTGACTCCGATCATACCGCAGGGAGCTTTCCTAGCGATTTCACGAGCGGCACCTCCGTTGCTTGTAAAGATGACCGCGCCATTGCCATAGCCACTCAAGCTCATCCATTCGATTGCCTCGTCCAGAGATTCTGGCCGCCCTACGGAGAGAATCGGACCAAAGACTTCGTCGCGTGCCAAGTTCATATCGGGTGTCACGTGATCGACGATGGTCGGGCCGACGAAGAATCCTGAATTGGGCAGCCCTCGGCGACCGTCAGAAGCGAGCTGAGCTCCCTGTCCGGCAAGGTTTTCGATGGTGTTGAGCAGACGTTCTCGAGCGGCTCCATCGATAACGGGGCCCATGTCACTGTCAGGATTAGAATCCGTGGGCAAAATCTTAAACTTGTCAGCCATATCAGAAAGGCGATCTACAATGCCTTGCCCTGCCTGTTCGAGGCCGAGAACCACGGAGCCCGCCATGCAGCGTTGGCCAGCACAACCAAACGCCGCACCTGCAATAGCACGCACTGTGGATTCGGGATCCGCGTCGGGCATAACAATCATCACGTTTTTTGCGCCGCCAGCAGACTGTACGCGCTTACCATGGGAGGTCCCCGTGGTGTAGACATGTTTGGCAACGCGTGTCGAGCCGACGAAACTGATTGCTGAAATGTCAGGGTGTTCGCACAGAGCATCTACCGCTTCGCGGGCACCCTGAACGACGTTGAGTACCCTATCCGGCAGGCCTGCTTCTTTGGCTAGCTCTGCCAAGCGATTCGCAGTTAAGGGCGTCTTTTCACTAGGCTTCAGGACGAAGGTGTTACCGCACGCAATGGCTAGGGGAAACATCCACATAGGTACCATTGCGGGAAAATTGAATGGGGTGATTCCCGCGCAGACTCCAAGCGGTTCATAGGTCGATGCCCCGTCCATGGTGCTCGCAATTTGAGGTAAGGTTTCGCCCTTGATTAAATGCGGGATACCGCAGGCGAAATCTACGACTTCGATGCCCCGACGCACATCTCCTTTGGCTTCTGGAAGGGTTTTACCGTTTTCCTTCACAACCAGGCCTACGAGTTTAGAAAAATGCTCTTCTAAAAGCGCCTTGTAGCGGAAAAGAACGGTCGCGCGCTTGAGCACAGGCGTGGTGCTCCATCCGATAAATGCGTTTTTCGCTGACTGAACCGCTTGGTCGATCTCTTGGCGGCTCGAATGCGGAGTTTGGCTGAGGATTTCACCCGTCGAAGGATTGTAGACCGGTGTGTGTTGGGTGGCGTTGGAGGTTATCCACTCGCCGTTGATGTAGGAAGGAGTGATTGTCATGTCCTTTTTATTGAGAACTAATGGGTTCAGGAAAGCGGGTGGTGTTTATTAGATTTGATGCGTTGCCTTGTAACTGAGACGAATCGGGCTATCTCCGATTCTAGAATGAGCCGTCGCGTTCGTCGTAGTGAGTCGGCTTGTGGTGGAGAGGCATGTCGCGTTGGAGCCAATCGGCGTTCCAACGGATCATCGTATCCAGGTCTACCACGGGGTCGCCGAAGAGATGATGGACTTCGCTGTTGTCATTATGCCAGGCATCCGACTGTTCCTCTCGCTGAAAAACAGGGTCGCAGCCAAAAATTTCACCAAACTTATGATCCACTTCGCGTATATGAGAGGTGTGGGGGGCTCCGATATTAATCGCCGTGGCTGGAGTGGTTCCATGGCAAAGGCAACGGAGGATGTGAGACGTAGAATCTCCTTGCCAGATCACGTTGGCCACACCGGTCCGGATATCTATGGGCTCTTTAGCGCGGACTTTAAGGGCAACATCCATGAGTACTCCATAGCGGCAGTCTATGGCGTAGTTGAGTCGTGCGAGGCGGCCAGGGCTGTTGGTTTTTTCCGAAAAATACTGGAATACACGTTCTCGCGCTACGCAGGAATTTGGATACTCGCCAACGGGAGTGGGTAGGGTATTTTCCGGGCTCGCCCCGGGGCCATCTATTGAGGCGAAAGGGTAGACACAGAGCGTTGAGAAAGCCACAAAGCGAGTACCGGCAAACTGTTCGCCAATGTAGGTGGGGACCACCGCGTTCATGGCCCACGTAAAGGGCTCCAAACCGGCCGTCCCAAATTTTTTGCCCGCCATGTATACCACATTAGATACTTTAGGTAGGGCGGCTAC
Organism: Opitutales bacterium; assembly: GCA_013215165.1. NCBI lineage: Bacteria > Pseudomonadati > Verrucomicrobiota > Opitutia > Opitutales > Opitutales bacterium. The sequence continues at coordinate 41,006 of JABSRG010000014.1, forward strand.
GGCCTCGCGGTCGAGTAGGTCGCAGGTGATGGTCTCTACGCCAGCGGCTTCTAAACGTCGTTTGACCTCAATGTCGCTAAAGCGGGCCACACCAATGACTCTTTTCGACGGTGCTGCTCGTTTCGCCATCATAGCCAATGTCGGACCTACCTTACCTCCAACACCAAGAACTAAAATATCGCCCTCGAGTTTGGCGAAGTCGTCCACTAGGCCTTGTGTAGGCATCGAGAGTAAATCCTCTAAGGCATCTACCGAGTCGAAGTGAGCGGGAAGATTGTGTGTAGAAATAACAGGAATTTTTGCCATCTTATTTGAAACTATCATTTCCACCTTGATTGAAAAGCGGCACTAAATGTATCCTGATACATTATGAGCGAAAAGCGCTTGCCCGGACATCGCGAGATTGCAGCAGCCTGCGGTTTTTCCACTGCGACGGTCAGTCGAGCACTGGCTGGGCATCCGGGGGTGCGTGAGTCGACGAAGCAGGCTGTGCAGAGAGCAGCGCGCGCACTTGGCTACCAAACGGATCCTCGCATGGCCGCTCTTAGCCAAAGACGTTGGCAGTCTGGGCGATCTTCGGGCACGGTTAAGATATTGGTCTTGGTCGATAGCTTTACCTTTTCTGAAAAGAATGCTCCAAAATTCGCCGTCTTGAATGAAGCTGCCACTGGCTATGGGTATGAGCTTGAATACCTCGTCGCTGAAAAGGTGATCGGGCAAGGCGCGCGAATAACACGAGAGCTCGTTTCTAGAGGAATCAGAGGCATCTTGGTGAACGTCCATAGAACTGATGTCTTACCCGACCTCGCTTGGAACGAGTTCTGTGTCGTGATGGTAGGCGAAGAGCACCCGGATTTGCCCTTTCACCGCGTGGGAACCAACTGGCGCCAGGGCTTCGACTTGGTGACAGCTGAGATGCGCCGCGTCGGCTGTTCTGTGGGCTTTTGTATTGTCCGCTACGGTGTGGAGCAGGGGGTTATTGGAACAGAATTGAACCGTTTAGTCTTGTCAGAGGCGCTCCTGCATCGAGAAGAATTTTCTGCCGCGGGATATGGTGATGCGCCTTTATTTCGATTTGATACGGAAGAGTCTGGTGTGGAACAACGCTTCCGATCGTGGAAGGAACAGCATAACATAGACGTGTGCCTGTGTAATAATTTGGAGCCACATTATTGGTTAGAAAACATGGGATCCGAAATTCGAAATCAGACGAAGCTGTATGCATTTCCCTTGTCACAAGAGGCGGCCATTCTGGGCATTCCTGGATGTGATCTGAACCTGGGAACAAGAATATCTGAAGGGCTACGTTTGTTGCACCAGAGCCTGCTATTGGATGACCGAGGACATTCCAAAGTGCCTAAGACAGTTTTAATTCCCGTGTCTGCGATTGGGTTCTGACACCTGCCGTCTTTGAGTGACAGCTATTTTGGGACAGAGCATGAAACTCCGAAAATGTGTTCTACATGGAACATAAGCAAGCCCCCGGTGCGATCGAACGCACCGGAGGCTTTAGTACCCTGTTGCTTGTTGTCTCCCTAAAATTCTATAGACCGTATTCCATCGCTGGGGGAAGGGGTAAGTCGCGTGGATCATCCAGGGTCAAGTCTACGGAACTGATGGACGTGCTAGAGCTCGGCGCGGCTGGAGCGATTGAACCGTCGAACCCATATTGCTCGTCCGTGGAATTAGACCCGAAAGCAAATGCTGCTGTTGTCAGTGTGACAGCGAGGAGGGCTGCGACACCGCGTCTGATAGATTTGCGAGCATAGATCTCATTAAGCTTTTGATTGAGGAAGGTTTTTTGGAATCGTTCACGATCCAACAATGGGTGACCAGAGATCGGTGACTCAGATTGAGCAATAGAAGATGTGTTTCTATGTGATGCGGTATGGCAGGTATTCATGGCAGTGAATGGGTTAGCAGGTTAGGTATTGATGATGGTGAAAGAATACCTCACCTCACCGCCTTTTGTTATCCAGCGTTCCGCGTAAACGTGTGCGTAATTTCCCGTATTTGTTTTGGGGAAGTGGTGTATTCTTCTTTAGATCCCTACTCCTGAGGGCATTCCAGTGCTACTGTGGTTACCGGGCTCTATGGCCACGGGTGCGGCTTCAATGTAGATAATAAGGAACGCATGGGAGACTCCACAAAGATTGGAAGCAACCTTTCAAATTGGGAATTTAGGCTAATCCTACCGGGTCTGATTTCGATCGATGTCAGCAGTCCGTGTTAGTGAGAACCTCCTATCTGAAACGGCATCGGATAAGGCCGCTTTCCCGAGAGTGCCGAATTCCAGACGCAAGATCAATCCATAGCGAAGATCACTGTCGTCATGTCTTTCCCAAAGAGAGACTGTTTTTGACATCAGTCGAAATCACATCCGAGCATACTCGCCAAAAATAAATTGAAGCATCTCAGTAATCGATACATGCTTTTCTAGTGGTTACAATCGAGCAGCTAAAAAGGGTTATTTCACCTTTGTGCGAAAAATACGAAATAGCGTATGTGGATGCTTTCGGTTCTATTGCGCGATCGGAACAGACCCAACAAAGCGACATCGACTTAATCATCGAGTTTTCAGAGCCTCGGAAAGATAGAATTTCAAGGCGCTTTTTTGGTTTCCTGCACGATGTCGAAGATCAGTTTGATAGCAGGGTTGATCTGCTTACAGAAAACTCGATCAGAAATCCATTTCTCAAAGAAAAAATAGATCAAGACAGAATTAGAATCTATGGTGATTGAGATTCAGAAGTGGCTATTTGATGCCCATGATGCTTCTCAAGCTATTTGCGAGTTCTTGAAGGGTAAGGAATTTACAGACTACACTTCTAATTTACTGCTGCGCTCTGCAGTTGAAAGACAGTTTGAAATTTTAGGCGAGTCCCTAAAGAGAATCCGAGACAAGGACGAAGCGTTTTTAGAGACTTCAATAGTGGGTTGGCGTGGGGCTATATCATTTAGGAATATTTTGGCCCATGGCTATGACCATATTGAAGAAAGCATTGTGTGGGGAATCATCGAGAATGATCTGCCCGAGCTTATTAGAAGTATTCAAAAGCATCTGAAGAATTGAGCTGGTTAGAATGAATGATTTTCTCTGCGAATTCTGACAGAGCAGGGGCAAATTCTATCATTACACAGCGTTCGCCTAATCCAAAAAATCAGGGCGTCTTTGAAACAATACTGCCGGTGGCTGCATTAGAGTGAGGAAAATCAAAGTGCCCTCAAACCCGGGTACGCCCAAGCGCTCGTCTCGTTCAGCAGCCGCCATGTAATCGAACATCACGGAAATCACCATTACGAAGACGAAAGCGATACAGCACACACACAAGGTCCCAAACGCGGATTTCCACATCTTACTCTTCTTAAATTGAGCAAAAGGTAACATCAGCATGATTCCCAAGATGACAATGAAGCCAGAACGTAACCAGTGGGGCCAACCCGCGGCACTGCCTACGGCTAATGATGTCCATGGACCCCACAATGCGTAAAAAAGTCCGAGTAAAAAACCGGCTCGGCGGGCCCAAATAACACCGGGATTGACAGTAGGATGGTGGATTGCGTCGCTCACGCTTGAAACCTGACTGATATCGCAGATGAATCAAGCCCAGGTAATGTGAACAAGTTTTCACTATTTTTGACTTGATATCCCATTGAGGCAACGCACCGTGTGGCATCAAGAACACCACGCAGTATGTCAGCTAAATCAATTTCCAAGAACGAAAACCCTCAGAAAGCCCTAGATCTGGCCTTCTCAGCAATCAACAAACAATTCGGCGAGGGCGCCTTGATGCGCTTGGGCGATGCATCAAAGCTACAGGTAGAATGTATTTCTACGGGATCGATTGCTTTGGATTTGGCCTTAGGAGGCGCTGGTTTGCCGCGAGGGAGAATATGCGAGATCTATGGCCCAGAGAGTTCCGGTAAAACGACTTTTTGTCTCAGCTTGATTGCAGAGGCGCAAAAAAACGGCGGAACCGCAGTCTTTATCGACGTCGAACATGCCCTAGATCCCCGCTACGCCAAAGTCGTTGGCGTGGACGTGGACAACCTGATGGTGGCACAGCCAGAGAGTGGCGAAGATGCACTCAATATTGCCGAGCAGTTGATCCGCTCAGGCGCCGTCGATGTCGTAGTCGTCGACTCGGTGGCTGCCCTCGTATCTAAGACTGAGCTCGATGGTCAGATGGGTGACACCACCGTGGGTCTTCAGGCGCGCATGATGAGCCAGGCGATGCGCCGTCTCACTGGTGCGATCAGTAAGACCAGCTGTGTCTGCGTCTTTACCAATCAGATCCGCGAGAAAATCGGTGTGATGTTCGGTAATCCCGAGACTCAGCCGGGAGGCCGCGCTCTGAAGTTTTTCGCATCAGTGCGCATGGACATCCGCCGAATTGGGCAAATTAAAGAGCCATCTGGTAAAGTAACAGGTAACCGGACCCGCCTCAAGGTGGTCAAAAACAAGATCGCTCCGCCTTTCACAGAGTGTGAATTCGATATCATGTATAATGAGGGTATCTCTCAGACAGGCTCCATTCTCGATCTCGGTCTCGAGCACAAGATCTTGGAAAAGAAAGGGGCCTGGATTTCCTATAAGGGTAACTTAATCGGCCAAGGCCGCGAACAGGCGAAAAACCATTTATACGAGACACCCGAACTCATGGCGGAACTTCGCGAGAAAATCCTCGAAAAGGTCAACGTGAGCGTGGGGAAGGTCTTAGCCAAAGGCGAAGAAGACATTGCAGAATAATAGGGTCCCTGTATTCGTGTGTTTTTAAGCGACAGGGTCTTCTAGACCCTGGAGAGTGTAACGAACTGAATTTAGGTGCAATTGAAACAACGAGGACATCTCCCCAAATGCCTCTCGTGTAGTCGCCCCGCTCTGTCGGGGCGCAGACCGTTGTTCTGTTCAGACCATAGTGGCGAGCCGACAGAGCGCCTCATCGACAACTGCTAATACCGATAAGCGATAGCGAGTAGTCGCTCTTTTCCGCCAGGTAACTCGTCGACGACTCTCTCTGAATAACAAATCGTAATACTCCCCATCCACTGAATTGACCTGCGGCCAAAGACCTTTCTCTCCTTCTGGCTTTCATCTGCGATCTGCATGCGTAGGGTCAGCGGATGGATTTTGAAGATAGCATCGTGGCTTTGGCGACTCCGCAGGGGGAGTCTGCGATCGCTATGGTGCGGCTCACAGGGCCATCTGTTTTTGAAATCGCTTCGGGTAGCTTGGGTTGGACTGAGCGGCGCGGTGTGCGTAAGAATGTGTATGCGTCTTACCAAGATGTTGAGAATGAAGTCTTGGATGATGTTGTTTACTCTGCCTATGGCGGCCCCGCCTCTTACACAGGCCAGGATATGCTGGAGATCAGTTGCCATGGAAGCCCGTTCATTGCGCGTAAGATTTTGGATGATTGCGTCGCACGGGGTTGTCGGTTGGCGGAGCCAGGTGAATTTACACAGCGGGCTTTCCATTTTGGAAAAATGGATCTGAGCCAGGCCGAGGCAGTCATCGAGCTGATTCATGCACGCAGCGAAGCGGCACGTAAAGTAGCCCTGAGACAAGTGGGTGGGGGAGTGACCCGACTTGTGAGTGAATTAACCGAAGAGTTACTGGGCATCCTAGCCCACCTTGAAGCCTACATCGATTTTCCTGAAGAAGACCTCCCTACTGAGGATACTGCCGCACCCCCTGCGCGGATTGTCTCGCTCAGAGAGAAGGTCGGGACTCTTTCCAAGACGAGTCGCTACCGTTCCCTGTTTACCGAGGGAATCCAAACCGCTTTTGTCGGCTCACCCAATGCGGGTAAAAGCAGTCTCTTGAACGCGTTTCTGGGAGAAGAGCGTGCCTTGGTGAGCGACATTGCAGGAACGACACGGGATTATATCCGTGAGCAGTTCAATCTTGGGCCGTTCAACATTCAGATTCTCGATACTGCGGGTTTGAGAGATCAATCGAATGATACGATCGAGGAGATGGGTATGCGTCGCACGATCGAGCAAGCTAGCCGCGCTGACTGTATCCTTTGGGTGATTGATGGGGATCGGCCCGATTGGAGTTTGCCCGACCAACACCCAGATATTTTTTCCTCACAGTTTTGTTATGCGTTGATTAATAAAGCAGACCTGGAGACGCCTGTGGTGCCAGAAGGCATACAACAGAGTTTTAAGCTATTCTCTGTTTCCGCGGTAAGTGGTGCGGGCTTGGATACTTTTCAGGCTGCTTGGCTGAATGACCTCGAGTCGAGTTTGCCCGACCTATCGTCACAGTCTGTTATTGTGAGCGCACGGCATTCAGAGGCTCTGGATACCGCCTCGGTTTCATTGACAGCAGCACACGCAAAATTGCTGAACCAGGAGCCGACAGAGTTGGCTGTAAGCGATTTGAGAGAGGCTCTAGAAGCGTTCGGTCGTATCATTGGAGAGGTGGATAATGAGCGTATGCTCGACCAATTGTTCAAAACCTTCTGTATTGGGAAATGAAGCGAGGCTTTCATTTTGGTAAAAAGCACGAACCTTACGATGTGATCGTCTGTGGCGGTGGGCATGCGGGGTGCGAAGCGGCATTAGCTGCGGCGCGGATGGGAGCTCATGTGCTCCTACTGAGCGGAAATATCGATACCATCGCTCAGATGAGCTGTAATCCGGCGATTGGCGGCCAGGCTAAAGGCCATATGGTACGAGAAATCGACGCTTTGGGCGGTGAGATGGCGATGAATACCGACCTGACTGGGATCCAGTTTCGACTGCTCAACGCCTCCAAAGGACCGGCCGTACAGGCCCCGCGCGCTCAGTGTGACAAAAAAGCTTACCAGTTTCGTATGAAGCACCGTATCGAGCTACAGCAGAATCTGTTTCTCTTCCAAGCTATGGTGACTGGCTTGATTTTTGAGCAAGATCGAGTGGTAGGGGTGCGGACGAACCTAGAAGTCGATTTTTTTGGGAAAACCGTCGTTGTCACTACAGGGACATTTCTCCGCGGTCTCATGCACGTGGGTAAGAATAAAAATGAGGGTGGGCGTATGGGGGATTTTACTGCCAAGACCCTTTCTACCAGTTTCACCGATGCCGGGATCGAATTACAGCGTCTCAAGACAGGCACACCCCCACGGATTTTAGGCAGCTCGATCAACTTTGATAAACTAGAAGAGCAGTTCGGGGACAAGGAACCGACGGTATTTGCTTTCCACGATACACGTGATGATGGCGACCCATTGTATGTCGAGCGCCCTGGACAAAGTGGGGTGGGCTGGATGCCGGGCACAGATCAGGTGTCGTGTTGGATCACCTACACTAACGATCGCACTGCCGAGATCATCCATAGCAACCTTCACCAGTCGGCCATGTATGGTGGAGAGATTGAAGGCGTGGGCCCCCGTTATTGTCCGAGCATTGAAGATAAAGTGGTGCGCTTTGCTCACAAAGACCGCCATCAGCTCTTCCTGGAGCCTGAAGGGCGTCACACCGACGAATGGTATATCAACGGCATCTCCACGAGTTTGCCATTCGATGTCCAGGTATCGATGCTTCAGTCTGTAGAAGGGCTGGAAGATGTGGTCCTGATGCGTGCCGCTTATGCTGTCGAATACGATTTTGCACCACCGACGCAGTTGTTCCCTAGCTTGGAGTCAAAAAAAGTGGAGAACCTCTTTTTCGCGGGGCAGATCAATGGGACGTCCGGCTATGAGGAAGCCGGGGGACAAGGGCTCATTGCGGGCATGAACGCCGTTCTCAAAACACGTGATCAGGATCCTGTTGTTTTGGGTCGCCATGAAGGTTACATAGGAGTCTTGATCGACGATCTGGTGACCAAGGGCACACAAGAGCCCTACCGCATGTTCACTTCTCGTGCTGAATATCGGCTGCTGCTGAATCACCACAGCGCTGAGTTGCGCCTTTATCATCACGCACGTCATTGCGGCTTAGTCGATAATGCACGACTGGAGCGCATGAAGGCTAAGATCAATGATGTTGAAAACTGGGTAAATAGACTCAATAGCGATAAAGCTAAGGGTGGAACCTGGGGGGACGCAATGCGCCGTGGTGAATCTCAGGAAACTCTACCTGAGGCATTTAGAAGCCTGCCGCAGGGAGTTCGCGATGAAGTCCTCTATCGCGTCAAGTATCAGGGCTATCTCGATCGCGAACTGCGTACAATAGAGAAGCTCAAACAGATCGAGCACGTCAAGATACCTGATGATTTTGATTACGGCACCATCAAGGGAATGCGCGCAGAGAGCGTTCAGAAGCTCAGGCAGATCGAGCCCAAAACACTGGGGCAAGCCAACCGAATCAGCGGCATCAATCCAGCAGACATCAGCATTCTGATGGTCATGCTCGACGCCCGAAAACGGCGTTAAATGTTCGTTTCTGGGAGGTTTTCCAGATCGTCTTTGTCCTTGTATCGGCCTGCTGCTCGTTTGGCCTCGCGAAGCATACTCAGTCCAAGGAACCGTATTTCGATACTGCCGATGGATGTGGTCTCAGCGGTTTCGAAACTTGTTTGGAAATCGATTCCTTTTACCTGAGTCAAAATGTCGATTGCCAGGGGTGGTTTCCCGAAAGTGAATACGTCTGTCGTGTCAGTGCATAGGAAATTTCTGAGTGAAATCGCAGTAGTCGGTAGACCAAAATGCTTAAAAGCTTCGTTAAGCCTTTGATAATTGGCCTCTGTTTGCCGAACCCAGATATCTAAGTCTCCAGTCGTCCTGGAGTAACCATGCAAAACAACTGCGTATCCACCTACTAAAATGTAATCGACTCGTGATTGGTTCAGCGCTTCGAGAAAGTCTACAAAATCTGGCCAGAATACGCCTTCAGTCTCTGGCATGGTCACGCCTCCTTAAACCCGAAAATACCTTCTCCATTTTCGGGGTAGAATTGCCCAGGCCGTATGCGGATCGCATAAGCATAAGAAACACCTCACCATGCTCTTTTGGGCTTAGCTTTCGATAGTGGGCCTGATGATCTGCGGCACTCTTAAAAGTGTTTATCGAGAAAGCAGATTTATCCATGTGCATGCTTAGACCGTAGACGGCTGTTCCAAAGCCTGCCAGAGAATTTGTGCATGCAATCTGTGATCCCAAGTGATGCATTGATATGTTACAGCTGGATCATTGTTCCGTTACGGAAACATGTCAGCCACTCCATCAGTTCTGTAACAATTTGATAATCAGGAGTGATAGGTGTGTACTGCGCGCGTGAGGCCAGGCCTTTGTTTCCGGTTGCGTGCTGATTTGGGTCTGTTTTCCTGTGATACTCGTTATGACAAACAATCCCAACTCAGGAAAGCGGATCTTGGTCATCGATGATGAACCCGATGTCACTGAACTCATAGGCTATAAGCTTGAGCAGGAGGGCTATACCGTGGATGTGATGCAGGACCCGCTTTTGATCATGGGTCGTGCTCGGGATTTTCGTCCGGATTTATTTATTTTGGATATTATGATGCCCGAGCTGAACGGCCTTCAGATTTGCCGGATGATTCGGGCGGATTCGACACTGAAGAACGTGCCGATCATTTTCCTCACTGCGCGAGGCGATACCGAAGACCGCATTACTGGGCTAGAAACGGGCGCTGACGATTACATTTCTAAGCCTTTCAATGCGAAAGAGCTTATCCTTCGTATCCAGTCTATCTTTAAACGTATGGGAAGTAACGAGCCGCGTGCGTCTTCACGTATTGAAGTTGGCTTGGTCGTCGTCGACGATGAGCTCCACCGCGTGACGGTTGATGGAAGGCAAATTGAGCTTACGGCGACAGAATTTCGGTTGCTCAAGCTTCTTATGGAGCGCAAAGGCCGGGTCCAGACTCGGGAAAATCTCCTCATCAATGTGTGGAATTATGATTCCGACATTGAGACCCGCACGGTCGATACGCATGTCCGCCGTCTGCGAGAAAAACTCGGAGAAGAAGTCAACATTATCGAGACGGTGCGTGGGGTGGGTTATCGGGTTATTGACCGATAGCAATTAGCAATATCATGGGCGGACAGGCGATTTGGGTCCTCATCAGTGGCATACTGGCAACGGGCGTTTTCTGGTTTTGGTGGCAGCGCCGCTCACTCTTGCGCCAGGTAGATCAATTGTGCTCCGCTATCGACTCACGTCGTAATTCATTACTGTCCCGGCGTGCCCATCCTTCGATTCAGCGCCTGTTTTCCATAGCTGTCCAGCTTGTCGAAGACCATACACAGTCTAACCAGGCTAAGTCCGATCACCTGACCCAGATCGAGACGACCTTTGGTAATATCCAGGAAGCGGTGCTCATCCTTAACGCTTCCAACTACATTGTTTTGGCCAACCAGTCGGCGCGCGATCTTTTGGCAGCTGGCCGCTCGGTGAATGGGCGCCGGCTCGAACGTGTTCTACGCAGTGCCAGCTTTTTGGACTACGTGAACCGTGTTAAAGCCGGCCAAAAACTTCCCCGTCAGGAAGTTGAAGTCAGCCAAGACAAGCGTCAGTTCTGGTTTGAGGTCTCTGGAACCGTCGTGACCAATGCTGTGGACGACGAGCGCATTACTTTATTCGTCCTTCATGATATCACGCGTTTGCGCCAGTTGGAGAAAATGCGCAAAGAATTCGTGGCAAATGTCTCTCACGAGCTGCGCACACCCCTTACGGTCATCAAGGGTTATAGTGATACCCTGGTTGAAGATCATGATAGTCTCGATGCGGAGGCCCGTGGTCGTTTCCTCGAAAAAATCCAGAAGAATGTGGAGCGTCTCCATCTCTTGATAGAGGATCTGCTCACGATATCTCGCCTAGAGAGTAATCCTGAGCATGTGCGCCGGAGTTTGGCTAACCCGGCTGATATTGCGCGTGAGATTCAGGATACCTTCCAACGCCGTCTCGAAAACGAAAACCAGAGCATTGAAGTGGATGTCGGCTCCGATGTGCCAGATGTGATGATCGATGCGGTTAAGGTCTCACAGGTTTTCGAAAACTTGGTGGAAAATGCTTTCCGTTACGCCGGGGAATTTAAGCGCATCGTGCTCTCCGTGAGTCTCGATCGAGAGCGCAGCTTGATCGTATGTTCTGTCGCAGACGATGGCGTGGGGATTCCCGAGCAGGACCAATCCCATCTATTCGAGCGCTTTTATAGGGTCGACAAAGGCCGTAGCCGTGATCGCGGGGGCACCGGACTGGGGCTGAGCATCGTGAAGCATATTGTTCAACTCCATGGGGGACAGGTTTCCTTGGATAGCGAACTCGGTAAGGGCTCGACCTTCACCTTCACTCTACCTTTAGAACAGCAGCTCGTTCATCATTGAGCCGTATGTCTATGTGCGCTGAATTGTCCGGATGATGGACGAAGCTACCCGCCAGCGACTCGCAGAAGAAAAAGCCCAGCGCCAACAGGTCATGCGTGATCGCCTGGCGGAGGCATTTCCAGGGCAGGATGGGATCACTCTGGAGATAGGCTGTGGCCATGGGCGTTGGCTAGCGAGTTTCGCCGAAGTGCATCCGGAGCGACGGTGCGTGGGGATCGATCTCATCTCTCGCCGGATTCGTTTTGGTGAGGATAAGCAATCAAAGCGTGCCCTCAGCAACGTGTTATTCCTCAAAGCGGAATGCACAGAATTCATTGGGGCCCTGGCTCCACAATGGCAGCTCGACGATTGTTTCATGCTTTTTCCTGATCCTTGGCCCAAAAAGCGCCACCATAAGAAACGCATGGTTCAGGATGCCTTTCTGAGTCAGTTGCGCCAGGTGATGAAGCCCAGTGGCCGCTTTTACTTTAGAACCGACCAAACGGATTATTTTGCATGGACGGAAGAGAAAGTGGAAAAACATCCCGACTGGTCCCTAGCAGTCGACGCTCAGTGGCCGCATGAACACAGCAGCTATTTCCAAGATATCTTGCCTGATTTTCAGTCCCTATTGGCAGTCCCGCAGGATTGAGGATATATACCAGACAGTTGTAGGGCGATGGCGAGAGCAATTGCTGGATAGCTGCTCACGCGCACCTTCGTATTTATTCTATTGTCAGAAACGCCATTTCCACCTTCTTGCTAAAAGGATGAAGCCGCTCATCGGAACTATCATCTTCGAAGGATTCGAGCTTTTGGATACTTATGGTCCGCTGGAACTCTTCCTCATCATTCCAGATCTTTTTGAATCGGTTGTCCTAGGGAAATCGACCGGGGAAGTCAAAAGCAGCCAAGGTCCGAGAGGTGTCGCTGAGCAGAGTATGCAAGATGTCGACCGTGTGGATATATTACTCATACCCCGGAGGGTTTGGAACACGAGCGCTCGTTGAAGATGAGGCATTCCTAAAAGATTTGAAGCGTTTGGCAGCGACGGCCGAATATGTCTGCAGCGTGTGCACCGGTGCTGGTGTATTGGCCAAAGCAGGTATTCTGGACGGCAAGAACGCGACCACGAATAAAGCGGCTTGGACTTGGCCTACGTCTCAAGGGGAAAAGGTAAACTGGCTTCCCGAAGCCCGGTGGGTCGAGGACGGTAATTATTTCACGTCTTCAGGTGTATCCGCGGGAATGGATATGGCCTTAGGATTGATTGAGCGCATTCACGGAAGAGAGACCAGCCTAGAGGTGGCGAAAGCTGCCGAATACACCTGGCACGAAGATCGCGATGTAGATCCGTTTGCTAGGATCCACGGACTGGTTTAGTCCCGTTGTTAGAGGAACTTTAGGGCGTCCTTAACGAAGACAATAGAAATTTATCCGCGAATGGACGGTAATGAACGCGAATTCTAATGTATTGCGGCCAGCGGCAAATGACTGCTGGGCTAGTCCTGTGACCGCCGGCGAGCGTCGGGCTCACTCGATTTCGATGGATAGCGCACCTGCATTCCCGCGCCGTATTGTCCCTTTCTCAGAAAAACCAGTTGAAGCATTTTAAAACTATGAGAACAGATATCTTCAAATACACAGTCGCGCGCTCGTTACTCAGATTTATACCGGTATTTTTTCTGGGTTTAGCCCTCGGTTTTATTCTCTCAAATAACGGCCCTAGTGTTTCTGAGGGTTTTGATGGGCTAGAGCACGACAAGGGCAGCGTGCCATCACTGGAGACCACTGAACTGGATCCCATAAACGCAGGAGATCCTCCTGCTGACGCATCAGAGAGCTCAACTGAAGCGGTTATGTGGGAAGCCAGCGCTTCAAAGGCTTCAAGCTCAACAACAACGCTTTGGGAAGAGCGCGCTAACCTGTCTATTCCGCGAGAGGTGGTCGACGGTATGAAGATCCAACTCGTGGACGAAGGTTTGCAGTTGAGTCCTTCGATGGAGGCGCTCTTAGACCTTAATCAAAATGATTCACGCCGCGTGCAGGACGTCATAGATGGGTTTTTCGACCGTATGAAAAATATGGAGCTCGAGATCACCGAGTCCGGAGATTTTGATGAAGCATCGGGCAGTATTACCTTCTTTATCCCAGCTCTGGAGGAAGCGACACAGATAGAACTTCAGGAGTCATTACAATCTGAGTTGATAGCCGTTTTAGGAGAGCCGCGCGCCGAATTCTTTCTCCGTCATGGCCAAAATGAACTGAATCGGTTTACCGGATATTTTGGGAGTCGAAACCGGCAACTCACTTTCAAGCTCGGTGATGGAATAAATAAGATTGAGACCTATGTTTATAGAGGTGACGACCCCCAGTCAGGCGCTATGTGGGGTCGTTATTATCCGGCCGATCAAGTTGCTCCCCGCTATAACCACTTGATGCAGATTGTGGGAGAATAAGGCTAAGCACGCAGGTCCAGCCGTGCACTTGGATCTAGGGGATCTACGTTTTCTTTGATAGAGGTAATGGCCGACTGATTGGTGATCCATGTTGACTTCGATACCCGCTACGATCCGCTTCGTAAAGATGAATAAGCCTCCCGAGTTTGATGCATCGGTTTTTGAACATGTCGCAGATGTCGTTAAGCGGCGTCGCACCTTGAAAGTCTTGGGTGATTTCGAAGCCCCGAGGCATATCGATCCTAAGTTGGCGGCAGAGCATCAGTCGTCGGTGTTGGAGGCCTTATATTTGGCGGGGCAGGCTCCCTTTCACTACGACCGGGGTGCCGATGGAATCGCCGAGCTTTGGCGGGCCTACCCCATGTGGCATCCGCAGTGTCGGGAGCTCGCTGAAGTCTTTCATGATTGGTTCCCAGATGCAGGTGTGACCAATAAGCTGCCGAGTATGTTGGTAGGTTGCGGGGCGCTTGTTCTCATTACCTGGTTGCCACAGTTTCGTGATCGCGAGGTGCTTACCGCAGCGCAGGTGGCGATGGATGACGAGCACCTCGCTGCTGCGTCGGCCATGGTGCAGAACCTCCTTCTGCTCCTGACCGCTAAAAATATGGGGACTTATTGGTCGGGCGGAGGACAGCTGGGTTCGGCGCGGTGCTTTGAACAATTCGGCATCTCGAAAACTGAGAAACTCCTCGCGGCCGTGTTTATTGAATACCCGGAAATGCGTCAGGAAACTATCGAGCGAAAGCCCGGCAAGTTACGGGATGCTCGATGTAAGGATTGGGTGCGTGTGCTTGGAGTTTAGACGCCTTCCTAAAAATCGGAGAACCGCTCTCACAGACACCCCAGGACGGGGATTTTGCTGTTAGGTTGAGTGATCTTGACAGTGGCCTTAAGTTGTACAGGTTTTCTGTACTATGGAATCTACATATACAGAGACAAGAAGTAATTTTGCCGATATGTGGGATAAGGTGATTGATCATCGAGAACCATTGATTGTTCATCGCCGCGGGGCCGAGGATATCGCAATGCTGCCCGCAGCGGAATTATCGAGCTTGCAGGAAACAGCGCATTTGTTGAGATCGCCCAAGAACGCCCAGCGTTTACTGGCGGCTTTGTCAGCTTCGATGTCTCAAGAAGGGGAAGACATCACTCTCGATGCATTAAAAGCCCAATGTATCGATGAGCGATAGCAGCTACACTTGTGTCGTTCAAAAGCAATTTCGTGAAGATCTAGAAGCATGGGTGAAGCTCGACCGGAAAACTGCACTCAAGGTGCTTTCCATTGTGGAGGAGGTATTGAGAGATCCGTTTTCTGGTAGAGGAAAACCTGAGCCCCTAAAGTATTTACCCGGCAATGTTTGGTCACGTCGGATCACCCAAGAAGATCGGCTGGTTTACAGGGTCTATGGGCAGACGGTCGATTTCCTTCAGTGTAAATATCACTATTGATAGGAAGAGAACCGAATATCTGATTGGTGCTAGAGCACCTTGCGCGAGTTTTGTCTGGTTTCGTCTGGGCAATGGGTCACGTCAAAGCGTGCCGCGCCAAGACAATGGCTAAAACACTGTCTCGGGCCATTCAACATCGACACAAAAAAACCCCACGGCGACTGCCATGGGGTTTTTGAAAAGAATTGTTAAGCCTTTTGAAGCCTAGCCTTATTCAGCCTGAGCAACTGTCTCTTCTTCGGCCGCTTCCTCGATTGGGTTTTCGGAAACGATCTCGAAGGTGAGTTCAGCTTGGGCCTGAGCGTGCACTTTGATGGTCGTGCTGTGCTGGCCGAGGGTTTTAACCGGGGCGTCGAGGGAGACCTTTTTCTTGTCGATCTCGATGCCACTTTCGGCGAGCTTTTCGTGCAGGTCGCCAGCTGTGATGGCACCAAACATTTTACCGCCTTCGCCTGTTTTGACTGCGAAGACAATGCTGGTGCCTTGGATCTTGTTGGCCAAAGCTTGCGCTCCTTCGAGTTCCTTGGCTTCGCGTTCAGCACGGCGGACACGGAGAGCGTCCATTTGCTTGCGGTTGGCCTGGGTCATGGGGATCGCCAGCTTGCGTGGAATGAGATAGTTGCGAGCATAGCCGGGTTTTACGACGACTTCTTCGCCTTCGGCTCCGAGGCCTTCGATAGGCTGGAGGAGGAGTACTTTATTTGCGGGCATGGGTATACCAAAAGTTTGTCAGTGTGTGGAACCGATCAGAAAGGGACATCATCTTCGATGTCTTCGACCGGCTGTGAGGTGCGTGTGTTCTGGGAGGGCCCTGAACTGCGGCTAGGTGGTGATACGTCTTCGTAGTTTCGGCTTCCGCCCCCGCCGCCACCAGAGCTTTCGGTTCCGCGGGGCATGAGTTGGAAGTTTTCTAAGACGACGGAAAGTTTACTGCGTTTTTCTCCGTTGGATTCCCATTGATCGAGTTTTAGGCGTCCTTCCACGTGGAGCAGGGAGCCCCGACGCGTGTACTTGCTCAGTGTTTCTGCTTGTTTACCAAAAGCATCAAGATCGACGAATGTGGTTTCATCACGGTCTTCGCCCGCTTGGGTGCGGAAGCGACGGTTGAGAGCCATGCCGAACTTACAGATGGTGAGGCCGCCTGGGGTGACGCGCACTTCTGGGTCACGAGTCAGGTTGCCGAGCAGAATTACTTTATTGAAAGAAGCCATGAGCGGGTTCTTTGAGAATCGATGGGGAAATGCAAGAGTGAACTAACGTTTACAGCGATTGAACGATGATTCGGTTCACGCGGCGATCCAGGCGGACTTTTTCCTTCATATCTGCAGGAAATGAGGGCGCTGCCTTAAGGTCGATCTGCACGTAAGTTCCCTCGGGGAAGTTGCGGTCAGTGACGCGGACGAACGGCTGGACGCCGTGGTTGGTTTTTTCGATGATCTCGGCGCCGAGTTCAGAGGCAAATCCGGCAAACTCGCTGAGGAGGTCGTCGGCAGATGTCTCGAGCCCGCGGGTGTCGAGGATCAGAGAGGCCCGATAGCTTCGGGTATCAGTAGTGCTCATGATTTTGGTTTTTGATTGAATTGGCTCATCGTGGCTTCTGGGCCACGTTGGATCAGGCTGTCAATTGCCTGAAGGTAGTGATCGTAGTGTGCTTCGATCTGCTTCCGATCGCTATCGCCGAACTGGCCTAGGACGTAATCGGCTAGGTCCATGTCTGGATGTGTTTTGGAGCCAATGCCAATGCGGACACGGACGAACCCGTTTCCAAACCGGCTGAGAATATCTGCCACGCCATTATGGCCTCCGGCGCTGCCCTGCATCGATAGTTTGATACGAGCCAAGTCGAGCGTGATGTCGTCGTAAACAACGGCAATTTGCTCAGGGAGCCATTTAAAATAGCGCGCCAGGTGCCCGATCGATTTGCCGCTGCGGTTCATAAACGTCAGCGGCTTGATCAGGGTGATCTTCTGGCCATCCATGGACACCTTAGACACGAGAGCCTCGGCTTTTTTGTTCTCCTTGAAGCTGCCATTGTGGCGTGCTGCGAAGAGATCAATCAGCTCGAAGCCTATGTTGTGGCGGGTTTGTACGTATTCTGGTCCCGGATTTCCAAGGCCAGCGATCGCACGAACCGGATGCATGATGCAAAGAACAAGAAAAGCGGTCAGGGGTTCAAGCTCACCGCTGAATTAAAGAGAAAGGGTTAGCTGGCAGAAGTGACGGCCAGAATCACAGAGGCGGGATCACCCGGATATTTTACGCCTTCGAGAGCAGGAAGCTGTTTGCGGTGTAGCATTTCGCCCTTTTTCAGGTCGGTCACATCGACTTCGATCGCTTCAGGAAGGTCCTTCGGGTTGCAGCGGATGGTCACATTTTTAACCGACACATTTAAAACGCCCCCTTCGGTTTTTACTCCGTAAGCAACGCCCTTGGTGCGGATTGGCACCTCGACGGTCATGACCGTATTTTCGTCTACCTCATTGAAGTCGACATGGATGAAGCGGCGTGAGATGGCGTCGAGCTGGGCGTCCTTGATGATGGTCTTTTTGGAAGAGTCGCCATCGTTGATTTGAATGAACGCTGCGCTGCCAGCAATATCGAGGTAGAGCTTTTTGAAGTCACTCTCGCTGACTGAGAGACTCGTGTTACCGGACTTGCCATAGACAATCGCGGGAATACGGCCTGAGGCACGTAAACGCCGCGAGCTCCCGCGACCTGCGGCCTCTCGTTTCTGTACGTTTAGTGTAAGTTCTTTCATGATGTATGAACATCCCTCGTCATGAGGGAAAGCCTTCCAACCTGATGTCTTGCACGCTTCTGGCAATCATCAAATGCCTTAAACACGCGAAAACTACGAGTATGACGCCCAAAACCATTGACAAGGTGGAAGCCATGCACTTGCTTTTGACATCCATTACTCAGTGGCTCAGCGGGATTAATCACTCAGCTTCTTAGTCTTCTTTCTAACTTTTCAACTTTTGCCCAGTAGCTCAGCGGTAGAGCAGGTGACTGTTAATCACTTTGTCGCTGGTTCGATCCCAGCCTGGGCAGCCAATTTCAGTTTCGGCAGGAGTCACGTCCTGACACACTGTTTCGCACTTAACCTCCTAATAACCAGGAGTTTTTTGTTTCCGCAGCCTGCGCGTTTGTGACAGCGCATGACTGCGAAAATTATCGTTTCTATGAATTTTTAGGTTATCGCGCTTTTTTCGTTTATATCGATCTCCAGATCCTCTGTGCACGATCAGATAAGATGTCCCAATACTCGGCTTTTCGGCTGTTTGAGAGGTAGCTTCTTGCGATCAAGTCTTTGAAAGTCGGCATCGCCGATTCCAAGTCACTGAGGATATTCGTGACTTGTTTTTCAGATAGCTTGAGGCGTTCACGGCAGAAATAATTGAGCCAGACTTTTCGTGTGAGGTTCTTCTTTTTGCCGTTTAAGGGTAAAGCGCTTTCTTCCTGAGCGTTCTCGAGAACGAGCGTTGTATTCAAAAGATCATACGCTGGCGTTAAAGAAACGACGCCGTCCTTCACCCAGACCGAAAAGTTCTTCAGGTGCATGTCTTCATTGCCTGTAAGGAAGCAGAATAAAAGACGCTTTGCTAATTTGGGTTTTTCAATCGCTGGGAAGGTGCAGAACGTATCGACCAATTGGGCGATCCGTTCCAGGGAACTATCATATTTCGTTTCGCGGGTTTCAGATGAGATTTGAGCAAAGTCTTCTACGTGAACTTTTCCGGAGCGCCCTTCACGGTCATAGCGCTTCACGAAATAAACCCAACTGTCATCGTGCGCACGCAACAATCCATGAGCGGGAACATCAATGCCTGCGGCTGCAGCCATGCTCATTGTCAGCGCTTCATTTTCTGGCACTTGTTCAAAAGTTGGCGGGTTGGGTTTAAGGATAAAACGTCCTCCGCGATCTACCAATGAGAGGGATGCGTCCTTTAGGCTCAAAACTGCCGAAAGTTTAGGCTGAACACCTTGGATAGACATTTTGTCGGAACGTTTTCGCGCTTCTTTTAGCTGCTCTTCGTAGGAATAGGCGAGCGTGCCCAGATTGGTGAGCTTGGGATGAAGACGCTTTAATCCAGCTTCAGAATATGTGCGCCCTTCAGGCAGGGCCTCTAAGGTGATCGGGCAGTAAGACATCACTCGACCTCTTCAGTATTCACAGCCTTTGCGCGTTTCACGGAAAGCGAACCAACAAGATCTCTGCCGACCGTGATCAACTGCCTAAAGTAGTCCTTTCGGTCAATCTTGTGCGTTTTCAAAAGCGCCTCCAATTGTGTGCCCTCAGGCAATAAACCATCAAAGACGGCTGGAAATTCTTTGAAGATATAAGGCTCGGCCTGAATCGGAAGCGTCAATGAAATTGGAATGCCCCCAAAGGTATCTGTATATTGAAATGCCCAGCTGCCGTCCTGCTTTTGATACAAGTATCCGGCCAGAGCCTTAGCCTGAAAGACCTCAGCCCTTGGCAAAGCTGCATTGTTATCCTGACTCATTCGGACGTCTCCAGAGTTCGTTTCCAGTCGTCAATCAATGGACCTACAGGTTCGAGCTCGATATTCAGGATAGTCAGAACAGAGGACAGATGCTCCCATACTGTTCGTCCCTTACCAGCCTCCAAATCCTGAACTACAGACCGGCTTATGCCCGATAGCTCTGCTAAGCCGACTTGCGTCAGGCCAGCTTTCTTCCGGTGAAAAGTTATCAAATTTCCAAGTTCTTCAGCACGCATGATATATCAGTCAAAATCCTCTTACTTGGGCTATAATCTCACGAAGAAAGATCAAAATCAATATTTTGCATGATATAAAAAGCAAATACACAGAAATCGTTGCACAGCCATCCCATAAGGCCTGATGGCGGAGATCAGGGGTGAGTATTGATCGGCTGTAGCGGTTGATCGTGTCTATT
>JABSRG010000015.1 GCA_013215165.1 Opitutales bacterium
CAATGCACGTCTGGTGCGCTATGCGGACGACTTCGTCGTAATGGCCCGGTACCAAGGGTCTCGCTTGGATGAATGGATAGCAGAGCGTTTGGAACGCTGGCTGGGCGTGAGTATTAATCGTGAGAAAACCTCCGTGGTGCGGCTTAAACAAGGCGAAAGCCTAGACTTCCTCGGGTTCACATTCCGTTATGATCGCGACCTGTACGGTCGCTCTCATGACTACCTCAATGTGTTCCCCTCCAAGAAGTCCCAAGCCAAAGCGCGTGCGGTGATCCGCGAGAAAACCGGACCGCGTATGTGTTACAAACCAACTCCCGCCGTTGTGAAAGATCTTAACACCTACCTCAAAGGCTGGTGCGGTTACTTCGAGTATGGTTATCCACGCAAAGCGTTCCGCGACCTCGGGCTCTACAGCCGCAATCGTATGGTAACTCATCTAAACCGCCGCAGTCAGCGCAAATACCACCGCCCTGGGGGTATGAGTCACTATCAGTATCTCCAAGACCTCGGCCTTTATCGGCCCTGACGATCGTTTACAGGAGAGCCGGATGCGGGAAATCCGCACGTCCGGTTCGATGAGGGGGAGCAACAAGTTGGCGAAAGCCGCTTGTTGCTCTCTACTCTACTGGTTGAAAAACTGAACCACAGATAACACAGATGGGCACAGATATTTAAAATGCATGTGTCTGGCTACCTTTTGATCGACGGTCGAAAGAGGGTCTTGACTCAGACGAGAGGACGCATTCTGTGAATGCATATAAATCGACATAAAAAACGCGGATGCTTTGGCACAGTGTCCCCACCTTCTTAATCGAGTAAACATGGGCTTCGTGAATGGGTGCGGATCGTCGAGTCGCTCGACTGATGGACGGCACTCACAGATACTTTCTATCAGTGTATATCCGTAAAATCTATGGTTAAAAAAAGTTAGAATTCCAATGGGGTGGCAGTGATAAATACTCACATGTTGGTGTGTGTTCAGCGGGATTGAACGCGATGAGCGCTAAGTCTCGTCACTCGCGATCAAACTTCGAAATGCTGCCTCATCGATGACCGGGACTCCGAGTTTCTCTGCCTTGGACAGTTTGGATCCAGCTTTCTCTCCAGCGAGCAGGTAGTCGGTTTTTTTGCTTACGCTACCTGATGTGCGACCCCCTGCCTGTTCTACGAGAGCGGTTGCTTCGTCACGGGAGAGACTGGGCAAGGTGCCTGTGATCACGACAGTTTTACCATCGAGTTGTAGGGTGCCCGAGTCTTCTCGCTCGGGCAGGGCGAGCTCGAGGCCGTGCTGGCGAAATCGCTCGATGAGCGCTTGGTTGGCTTCGTCTTTGAACCAGGTGTGCACGGATTCCGCGACGATGGCACCCACTCCGTCGACGGCTTCAAGGTCTTCAGCAGACGTTGCGCTGATGGCCGAAACAGAACGAAAGAAACGGACGAGATCTTTGGCCGATTGTGCTCCGATGTGGGGTATCGATAATCCGTGGATGAAGCGCCACAGCTCGCATTTCTTCGACTCTAAAATGGCCTCGATCATATTCTCAGCGCTTTTTTGCGCATAGCGTTCGAGGGGCTCGATGTCTTCCACTCGCAGCCGATAGAGATCGGATGCATCCTCGATTAGGCCTGCGTCAAAAAGCATGTTTACGGCGGCCTCCCCTACATGCTCGATGTCCATACATGGGCGGGAGGCGAAGTGGATGACCCGACGACGCAACATCTCGGGGGCATCAGCATCCTTCAGCCGCCATGCAGCTTCGCCGGGAATGCGCTCAGCATCGATGCCCCGCTCTTCAAGGAGCGCCTCGAACGAAAACGGTTGTGAGGCGCTATCGCGACGATCGGTGATAGCCCGGATCACTTGCGGTATGATCTCGCCGGCTTTTTCGATGACTACTGTGTCGCCGACACGAATATCTTTGCGCGCGATTTCATCTTCGTTGTGCAGCGTGGCTCGTGAAACCGTCGTTCCAGCTACGAGGACTGGTTTTAAATGAGCGACTGGCGTGAGTTTGCCGGTGCGTCCTATCTGAACATCGATTGCCTCAAGAAGGGTTTCCGCTTGCTCGGCGGCAAATTTGTAAGCGATGGCCCAGCGCGGGGCTTTGGCCGTGGCTCCCGCTTCTTTTTGCCAAGTCAGTGGATCTAGTTTGATGACGGCACCGTCGGTGGGATAAGCGAATTCAGCGCGGCGTTGGTCGAGGTGATGGATCGCTTCCCAAACCGACTCTATCCCCTCGGCTTGCTGGACCATCGGGCTGGTGGGAAAATTCCAGTTTGCAAGGCTTCGGTGTAAATCGCTCAACTTTATAAAAACAGCCGGTTCACAGGTGCCCATGCCGTAGGCGATCATATTGAGCGAGCGATTGCGTGCGTCGACGCGGTCGAGAAGCTTGACGGATCCTGCTGTCAAATTACGCGGGTTGGCATAGCGCGTTTTGCCGCTGGCGTCGCGCTCGGTATTGATCCGATTAAACTCTTCGTAAGTCATATAGATCTCCCCACGAATCTCGATAAATTCTGGAATTTCGCCGCCCGTGAGCACTTCTGGGAAGTCGATCATGAGGCGTGCGTTTTCTGTGATGTCATCTCCCTCGATTCCATTACCCCGGGTGACGGCGCGGGTGAATGTTCCGTTTTCGAAGGTGAGGCTGATGGCTACTCCATCGATTTTGGGTTCGATCACGTAGGGAAGTTTTTCGGTGTCTGGGAAGCGCTTGCGCAGGCGTTCGTCAAAGGCGAAGAGCTCTTCCTGGTTGTAGGTATTGTCCAAGCTCATCATCGGCACGCGGTGTGCCACGGTGGTAAAGGCATCGAGCCGGTCATCTCCGACTTGCTGGGCTGGAGAGGTCGATGCTTCGGAGTCGGGTAACAGTGCTTCGAGCTCGAGCAGCTCACGCTTCAGCGCATCATAGGCGAAGTCGGAGATTTCGGGCGCAGCGTTTCGAAAATAGCGTTCGTTATGGTAGGCGACTTGGACTTGGAGGTCGGAGAGGCGATTGCGTTGGGTCGGGGTCATGAGCGTCGAGGCCATTCGAGGAAGTTGCGATACAAGGGCCAGTAAGTGTAAACGAGGACGGCGGTCAATGCGCCGAGTGCGTCGGCTAGCCAATCGAGAACATCCATGGTTCGTCCAGGAACAAAGGCTTGGTGGATCTCATCAGTCAGGCCGAAGCAAGCGGTGATGCTCCATGCGGCGATCGCTGCCTTTTTTACGCTCATACGTGTGCGCAACCAGCGTAGCCAAGCGGTGGCGATAAGGCCGAATACTAAATAGTGGATCAGCTTATCTTGATGAGGGAACTCGAACGAGGTAACGCCGACCCCTGGAAAACTGGATAGCGCTGTGATTGCCAAACAGAGTGTGGTGCCCCAGAGCCAACCGCGGCGTCTTCGATTATTCGAGCGGGATTTGTCCTTTGTGCTTGGGCTGTCTTGTGGCGGTTCCAATGTATGAGCATGTCAGAATCTTTGGCCCAAGAAGTAAAGCGCGCGGCGCGCGTTTTATCCGACGATGTAGATGCGTTACGCTTTGGTGAGCCCACCGCCTATGTCTATAACCCGTTGGTCTATGCCCGAGCGGGTCATGAGCGCTATATCGATCTCAGCATTTCTGGTAAGAAGCGTGTTGTTTTTCTTGGCATGAATCCTGGGCCCTGGGGTATGTCTCAAACGGGAGTGCCGTTTGGAGAAGTCGCTCTTTCCCGGGATTGGATCGGGGTAAATGTGCCTATTCAAAAGCCCGAGCCGGAGCATCCCAAGCGTCCGATTGTGGGCTTTGCTTGCGAAAAATCTGAGGTCAGCGGTGCGCGCCTGTGGGGCTATTTTCGAGATAAATTTGGTCAGGCAGATGCGTTCTTCCGTGACCACTGGGTGGCGAATTATTGCCCCTTGGTTTTTATGGAGGCGAGTAGTCGTAATCGCACGCCAGATAAACTGCCTGTTGCGGAGAGTGCTCCTTTGTTCGAGGCCTGCGACCAACATTTGAGGCGATTGGTGGAGCTACTCGAGCCGGAGTGGTTAATTGGTGTCGGGGTGTTTGCTGAACAGCAGGCAAAGCGCGCTCTAGACGGTATGGATGTCCAGATTGGTCGGGTATTGCACCCGAGTCCTGCCAGTCCCGTGGCGAATCGCGGATGGGCCGAGGCGGCAGAAAAGCAGATTGGTGGGCTGTTGAATGCCTGAATATACCGTCGTTTAGACCATTTCTTTGAGCATCTGAGGCATACGATTGAGCGTGTGCTTGAGGGATGCGATGGAGAGGCGGGCTTCGGAATTATCTGTGCCGAAAAGGATGCGCCAGGCAGCCAAGCGAGTCCACTTAGACTCGGGAATGGTCCCAGTCTTCTCGATGTCGGGTATGCCCGATGCGCGCAACAGGACATCAGCGATGTGTACTGCAGCGGCATTCTTTGCATAGTTTGGAGCACGCGATGGCGTGTTGTGATAGCGCACGGTTTCGACGACTTCCTCAGAAAGATTATGTTTCTCTAAGTAATGGGCGCCGATCATAGCATGATCCCATCCCCCGAGTAACTCGCGTTCTCGTCGGCAGAAGGCGATGGGGCTCTCTGCTTCAAATCGAACGAGCTCACTGAATTCTTCTGGAAACACGTAGGCCATGACGATTTTGCCGACGTTGTGGACGAGGCCCATGATGTAGTCGGTATCGTCTTCGAAGGGGGTATTGGTCAGTGCCAGGATTTCCCGTGTAAGGATGGCCGTCCCAATGCTATGTTGCCAAAGGTGGTCCCACTGCACGTTGCCATACTTTTTATTCAGGTTATTGAGCTCTTCGATGACCGGCGTGGCTAAAGTCAGTTCGCGTATCTGTCGCAGGCCGAGGTAGAAGACGGCTTCCTCGATATTTGTGACTTTGCGTGAGAGGCCGAAAAAGACAGAGTTTACCAGGCGCAGGAGCCGGGCAGTCAGCGAAGGATCGCGGCGGATGATCTCCGATATCTGTGAGGTAACGGAGTCTTCAGCTGAAATCAGTTCTTTGAGAGCGGAGTTGATACTGCTCAACGACGCCAGGCGGGGACAGTTGCCAATGCGGGCAACGATCTCTTCGTCCGTCCAGGGCTCTCGTGTGGTGGGCATGCTCAAAAAGTCGGCAGGAAGCTGAGCCAGTTGATTTTTTTGAAGATTCGTTGGGACGCGACGAGCGAGCGCTTGGGTTACTTCAATTGCAATTCGCACCAAAAAACAGAGGCTTCGCGATGCCGCGAAGCCTCTGTCTGTGAAGAGTTTGATATATGAGGGCTAGGCGACGGGTGCAGCCTTCGCATCTTCTAAGGAGCTGTGCATGACCCAGTCTTTGGACTCGGCGTAGCTCTTACATTCCTCGATGACTTTCTCGCTACCAGCCATAGAGAGTGAGAGTCCCAGGTCTTTACATAAATCGTTACCCATGATGAGGAGCTTCAGTCCTCCAGTGTCTAATGCATTTAGTTCGGTGGCATCAATCACTACCTTGGTCAGTCCAGCATCGACCGCTTCGGACACCTGCGGCTTGAGATAGCCGGTGATCTCGTTTTGTCGGTTGGGCGTGAGATCCGCGGGTAGTTGAAGAATAAAGAAATCACCTTCACGGAAAAAGTAGCGTTTGGAAGTATCGAGGTTGATCGCTTTGGCAAGTTTGTTACCCAATTCGTCGAAGTCGATGGGCTTGGTGACGATAGCGGAAAAGCCGCTCTGTGTCGCTTGTTGCTGTAAGTGTGTTTCGCTTTTCACGACTAGACCGAAAATAGGAATATATTTCGTCTTCATGTTTGATCGCAAGATGCGGAAGAGCGTGAATGCTGATTCTTCCGGGAGCGATAAGCTGATCATGATGGCGTCGGGCTTGTTATTCTGACAATAGTCAATGGCTTCACCCGTCGTTTTGACACCTGCTACCTTCCAATTTGCTCCGCCGAGTCCCTGAGATACTTGATCGATAATCGCAGGCTTGTCGTCAACAACGAGAATGAAGCAGTTGTCATCGATACCTTTCTGTTTCGTCTGCTTTTCTTCCTTTGGACGTAGGTCAATCACCCGACCCACTTTGTCGATAAGCGACTCTTCTTTAAAAGGTTTCACGACATAATCGCGGATGCCGATCTTGGCGATCTTCATGACGTTTTCGCGTCCCGCCTCGGCAGTGAGCATGATCACTGGGATGCCTTTCAGGTCCGGGTCTGCTTTGAGCTTGGTCAGCATCTCTACGCCATCCATGACGGGCATGGTTACGTCGAGAAGAATAAGATCTGGCTTTTCCTTGGCGGCGGCGGCGAGGCCTTCTACTCCGTTAGCAGCTTCTACAATGTTTACGTCGAAGGTCTTGAAGGCCTTCTTCACAATCATCCGAACGGCCTTGGAATCGTCTACGGTAAGTACTTTGAGTCCCATGATGGTTGTATGTTAATTATTCAGCAGGTTTCATGAGGAGATCGCAGGTGAGCGTGTCTCCCATAGCTTTGAATGTGAAAATGCGGCGCATGACTTCAGAAGTGGTCTCCACCGAGAATTGTTTTCCGCGCAGGATGGATGGAATGGTAAGGCGGCAGTTGTAACCCTCATCGCAGAGTCCGTTTTTGAAGGTGCCGGCGATCATGTTGGCCATTTCGCCCAGAGCGTCGTTGACTGTTTCGTCAGGCTCCTCGTCAAGCTCGTCGGGTTCTAGGCCGAGAAATTGGCAGGTGACATCGCGTGCAAGGTGGTCACGCATGTAGAGGTAGAGCACGCCATTTAGGTTACCTATAAAACCGACCATACTGACGACCACCGAGTCAGCGAGGCCGTCGTCCTCCTCGTTACCACTCGATCCAGGTTCTATTGTGTGTGCTTCTTGAAAACTAACGATGCTGCCCGGGAGCATGGTATCGAAGAACTTGTCGACGGCATTGTCTATCATGCGGTCGAGATTCTCTGCTGAGAAGGGAACGGTTGTATCCATACGCTTTTGTAAATTCGGGTTGTGTTCTCAAGGCTCAGGCTCTCTTTCGATCCGGCCTTGGGGATGGTGGTAAAGTCGTCGCGCGGTGTGTGTTTCTTGATGATAACTTTGAATCACGTGAGAATTTTTCAAAACTCGGGCGCGGAGACTGGTCGTTTGGGTAAGAGGCTTCCCTTCACTTCATCGATGGCAGCATGTGCTTCGAGGATGAGTTCTTGGATATCGAGTTCGGAGAGGTTGAGTGCGGTGATTGCATCGTCCTCGCCGAAAACTGCCCAAGCGTCTTTCCCGTAGTTCATACCGATTGCAGCAACCAAGTAGTTTGCTAGGTAGATCATGAGTGCATATCTCTCATGTTTATCTGCTTTGCTCGGCTCATATTGGTGAGCTACTGGATGGTAGATGTTTTCGGGAAAGTTCCATGCCTGGAGGAGTTCGCCTGCAAGTTCTGCATGAGTGAATCCGAGCACTTGGCGCTCAGCATCCATGAGGGTGACGCCATGTTTGTTCTCGTAGTCGTAAACTTGTGCGTACCCGCCTTCGATTTTCTCGTCGATGACGAGCTTCCCGACGCTGTGAAGTAGGCCAATGGTGTAGGCGATGTCATGCTCTTCTCCCAGTCGTTTGGAAAGGCTTTCCATGATGATGCCTGTTGCGACCGAGTTTTCCCAAAGTTCGCCATCGTCGATAGCGTATTGCTCCACGGGTTTGTTGAGAGACTCTTTGCCACAAACGATGGCTACTATTTTATAGACTTCTCTTTGCCCTAAACGATTAACAGCGGCTTCGAGACTTCCGGTGGTGAGACCATAGTAGCCAGAGTTACTAATTTTCAGCACTTGTGCTGAGAGTGACGCGTCGAGCTTGATCAGCGCGATAATGTCGTCGAGCGTGGCGTTGTCGTCGCGTAGAAGGTCCATCAGCTGCGGTAAGATTTGCAGCGCAGGCGAAATGGAATCTATGTCTTTGATGAGCTCAGCAACTTTCATAGCAGGCTAAACTTTTTGTTAGCGGTTGGTGTTTTCATTTTCACAGTGCCATCCTTCATATTGAGGTGGACGGTTCGATTATTCAGACCGCCGAGGTCTTGGATCTGGGCTTTTAGATTCACTTTGCCCAGGTAAGCATGGATGGCCTCCTGGTTGCGGGATCCTATTTTAAAAAAGTCGCTTTTCCCAATTACAGATGCGCCCCCGGCGATCATGATTTTCATGTTCACGAGTTTCGACCGCATGGATTCGAATTCACTGAGAAAGGCTTTCATGCCGACGTCGCAGAACATAGAAGGGCGGGACTGTGCTTTCTCAGAAGACAGCGTCGAGTCTGGCAGCATGAAATGGAGGATGCCACCGACTTCAGCGATCGGGTCGTATGCGATGACTCCGATGCATGAGCCGAGTGCATAGGTGCTGATGACCTGGCTCGTGTTATTGGAAACAGCCATGTCGCCGACTCCAACGACGATGTGCTCAGTGAAAATGCCTAGTAGGGTAGGTGCTCCGGCCACGGTTTATAAAGATTTTTGATGGGTTAAGCCCGGGAGAAGGGCGGTACTGTGAATGCGGGCGATGATGAGTGATTCGCAGGTGAGGCGAAGGGTGGAGGGGACAGCCGCTTGTTGTGATGCAGATGGTCTTGGATATCCCGGATAAGTTCGATGTGAACGTAGGCAGCCGACTGAGGCCGAAATTTGAGGGAGTGCCCGTAGTTGTCCGTGACCGTGTAGGTCGGCATGCTATGGGCGCTGTCGAATGTTTCTTGAATACTCCACTCTCCGACAGATAGAGGCTTCAGATCGCCAGTAAGATTTAGATGTTTCGAGACGATCTCCATCTTGAGGGTTTGCTCGATCTCGAGGAGCTTTGCATGCCCGATGTCGGGACGGGTTTGTAGAATTTCCTGCAGCGTATGTGCACTCTCGATCTTTTTGCTTTCAAGGATGCCCGCGAATGGCGATGCCTCTGGTGAATCGGATACTGATGCAGCGCTCTTCGTTACATTATCGAGCATACTACGCCCGATGTTTGTTAACATGCCTGCTAAAATGCCTTGTATCATCAGTTCAGAAGCTTTCCACTGAATCAAAGATTTCTTCGAGAATGACTCGGTCGATATCGAGGATGGATACGAGCTTATCTCTTATTTTGGCGAGTGCCATGACGTGGTCCGTGGTGTGAGTCGATCCGATGCCGGGATCTTCTTCGACGGCGTCTTCGGCGATAAAGGTTACTTCGTCGACAGCATCGACGATGAGTCCGGCTGAGGTCGCTCCTTGTTCAGGGTGAGCCACTTCGACGACGATGACACAGGTGCGTTCTGTCGTGCTCTCGTCTCCGAGCTGAAATTTGAGCCGCATGTCTACGACGGGAATCACCTTACCCCGTAAATTCATGACGCCCTTGATGTAGTGTGGTTTATCAGGGACTGGCGTAACGGGCTGGACTTGTATGATCTCCAGGACCTGTTCGACGCATATAGCGTAAGTCTCTTCTGCGAGCTGGAAGCTCAGATACTTCTCGGGCCTGAATTTGGCGCTCGGTGATTGGGGACGTTCTGCTACAGCACTCATACAAAAAGGTTCTCGTGCTAGTAAGTCGCGGGGATGTCAGATATCTTTACCGAGATTTCGAAATTACGAAGATAGTTTCCCTATCGAGCGTCTGTGGCTTTGGTTTTTTCGGGTGATTCGAGCCCAAAAATAGGATTTAACGTGCACGTCCCTCAACTTACGGCGTTGGCTGTTCCGTGCGCTCTTTATCTAGCTCGAAGCAACGTAGGCGGGCTCGGTCAGACGTGCGGGCTCTAACTCTCCGGACACAAAAGCAGCGATGCGGTCGAGGATGAATTTTTTCCAAAGCGGCTGTTCGTTGAGACAAGGAATGAAAGTAAAAGATTCTCCACCGTTCTCCAAAAAAATCTCACGTCCTTCTCCTGAAATTTCCTCAAGCGTCTCTAAGCAATCCGCAGTGAAAGCAGGGCAGAGGATGGCTACCTTTTTCACCCCTTGATCGGGTAAGGCCTCGAGTGTTTTGTCTGTATAGGGTTGCAACCAGGGTTCACGCCCCAGACGCGACTGGAAAGTGATCATGTATTTCTCGCGAGGAAGCTCTAGAGCGGCGACTACCTTCTCAGTAGTCATAGCGCATTGGTGTCGGTAACAGGTGGCATGGGCCGGATTGCACACATTGCAGCAGTCGGGGGTTTGCATGCAGTGGTTGTGCGATGGATCTCCTTTGACCAAGTGGCGCTGGGGTATGCCGTGGTATGAGAAGATAAGGCGGTCGTAGTCTGCTTCTAAATATGGGCGTATGTTTTCGACTAAGGCCTCTATGTATTGCGGGTCTTGATAATAGGGCTGAAGCAGCGTGGTTTTCATTTCCGGCTTCAGCTCTCGAATCTGATCCATCACGTGGACAACCGCTGTCTCGTAGCTCGACATAGCATAGTGTGGATACATCGGCATGATGTAGAGGTCGTCCACTCCCATATCGACGAGCCTTTGAACAGCATCCGGTGTTGATGGGTTGCCGTATCGCATGGCCAGCTCAACGGGGATATCGACTTGTGCAGCGATGTCGTCGCGTAATTTTCGGCTGATGACGATGAGTGGGGATCCTTCGTCGGTCCAAATTTCTTTGTAAGCCTCAGCTGAAGTCTTGGGGCGAAAGGGGAGGATGAAGGCGTTGACGACAAGTTTGCGTATAGGTTCGGGTGCATCGAGCACGCGGCCGTCGAGTAGGAATTCTTTAAGATATTTGCGGACATCGGCTATCTCTGTTGAATCTGGAGAGCCGAGGTTGAGCATGATGATGCCTTTCATGGTCGCACAATAAAGGAGGCTTGTTGGATCGATCAAATCGCCGGAGATGAAAGGCGTAACTCAGGCGTAGGTATGCACGCTGCCACCATCTTTTACCGTGACGTGATTTGCCCGGTCCTCGCGCGCGCTTGCTTCGGTGTAGCCGACGACTTGGGCTGCGATATCAAACGATTGGGCCGCTGCGATGACTGCGTCTGTGGCGTCGGGCAAACAATATATCTCCAAGCGGTGTCCCATGTTGTAGACTTGATACATTTCTTTCCAACTCGTTCCGCTGGCGGCTTGGATCGTTTTGAAGAGGGGCGGCGTCGAGAAGAGGTTATCTTTTACAAAATGAACCTGGGAGCCGAAGCGGATGCATTTCGTTTGTCCGCCACCCGAGCAGTGGACGAGGCCTTTGACTGAGGGGCGCAATTCGGCGAGTAGCTGTTTAACGACGGGAGCGTAGGTTCGGGTGGGGCTCAGGAGGGCTTGCCCGACGGTCTGAGTAGAATCAGGCAAGGGGTCGTTTAGACTATGTGGGCCACAGTAGACAAATTCCGAATCGGTATTGGGGTCCCAAGTCTCCGGGTAAGTCTCTCGGTAATAACCATTCAGTAAATCGTGACGTGCACTCGTGAGACCGTTACTGCCAATGCCACTATTTTCAGAGTCTTCATAGCTGGCCTGCCCACCAGACGCCAAGCCGACGATAGCTAAACCGGGACGAATTTCGTCATTATCGACGACTTTGTCACGATCAAGGATGCAGACTGCGCAGGAGTCGACTGTGACCGTTCCAGTCAAATCGCCCACATCAGCAGTTTCTCCGCCTCCACTATGAATACCCACACCGAGGTCGCGCATTTTCTGGAGGAATGCTTCATTGCCTTCGATCAAAGCGGCAAGGGCCTCGCCGGGGAAATTCCGCGCATTTCGGTTAACTGTGCTCGAAAAAAGGATGTTATCCACAGCACCTGCACAAATCAGGTCATCAAGATTCATCACGATGCTATCTTGAGCGATGCCGGCAAACGCTGAAGGGTCGCCAGTTTCTCGATAGTGCAGGTAAGCTAATATCGATTTAGTTCCTGAACCGTCCGCGTGGATGATATTCGCTTTTTCAGGAGAGCCGGTAAGATAGTCGGCGGTAACTTTACAAAAAGCACCGGGGACCAAGCCACGATCCATGGAATCTACGACAGCGTGAACCTCTTCCTTGGTTGCTGAAACTCCGCGGCTGCTATAACGGCTGGATGTAGAAACTGGCATGGTATGGGTGAGTGTGCGGGTTTTAGACTTTTCCAATTGGAATTGGCTGGGCCGGTTTTTGGGTTTTGAAGATCTTGTCCGACGATGTCGAAGGTGAAATTCGTGGACTTAACACCATGCCTTCATCACACCCCGCGAATTTGAGATTTTCAAAAGCCTGAATGAAGATCGAGCAGTCGGAGGTCGAATACTATACCGTCTGTTCAATTTCCCAGTGTTTCCGTGGAACCCAATTCTAAGACCAAACACCCAGCACATTCCGACCGTATTGACGGGGCGTGGCTAGTCGACGCCGCGGGCTCCGTGCTCAGTTCGTCTGCCGAAACAGCAGGGCGCTGGGATGGGTTAGAATCTGCAACTTCGATCGAGCAGTTGGGTCGAGCATTGGGTAATAGTTGGGAAAAAGCTGTGCGCCACTTCATGGGAGCGGAGGCTGCCGCGGGAGAAAAGAAGCTATGTGATATTTGTCTTTCTGGCCTCGATATGCGCTGGGTATTCCGGCGCATGTCTCAAGGAAATGCCTTTGACACGAGTTACTTGCTGGAGGTCACCAGCGTATTAGCCGTGGAAGGCAATGCACTGAGCCTATCCGGAAATGCTCAGCGTATAGCTCAGTCGCTGAGTGACTACCCTGATGTCATCATACTGCTCGATCCGAATGGAAATTACATCGATGTCATCACGTCGGAGTATTCGCAGTTGGTGGTAGATTTGGAACAGTTCGAGGGAAAGAGCATTCATGACATCCTACCTCCACTGCAGGCGGGACAACTTCAGCAAGCTATCGATCAGACTTTGAGCACCGGAGAGGTCCAGATACTCGAGTATTTTTTGACGATCAAAGGTGAGCGCAAATGGTTTGAAGGGCGTACTTCGTTGATCCGGGATCAAGGTGTCCGACAGATTGTTTTGGTTTCCAGAGAGATAAGTCAGCGCAAGCAAAAAGAGAGTATATACTCCAAGAAGATCGAGCGCTTTGATGAGTTTTTCGAGCTGGCGCCAAGTATTCTCGCTGTGTGTAAGAAGAACGGTCGTATCATTAAGGCCAACAGCACGTTTTCTTCAGTTACAGGATTCACACTGGCGGAGCTCCAGGAACGCCGTCTGCGTGACTTGGCGCATGAGGAAGATCGGCGACAGATCGCAAGTGTGTTGCGCTACACAAGGCAGCGTCAGGTAAAGGAGCCACTTAATTGCGAATTCCGTATCCTTACCTCTTGGGGTGAGGTGCGAGTCGTTCATTGGAATATCCGTGTTGAGCCGAAAAAGGGCCTCGTC
Organism: Opitutales bacterium; assembly: GCA_013215165.1. NCBI lineage: Bacteria > Pseudomonadati > Verrucomicrobiota > Opitutia > Opitutales > Opitutales bacterium. The sequence goes on from JABSRG010000015.1 coordinate 13,287, forward strand.
TATATTGCCGGACAGGACACGATTCAAGAACGCGAGACGAGCCTAAAAATCCAAGAGAGCGAATCGATGTTTCGTGCTCTGGGCGAGCATGCTACAGATGGTTTCTGGAATTGGGACTTGCTGAAGGATGAGGTATTTTTGAGCCCCGGTTTGAAGCGCCTTCTAGGGTATGAGGACGATGAGTTAGCAAATACGATAGAGGCGTGGAAGGGATTGGTGGCTCCTGCTGATCTGAGATCCCTCAACAAGGCGCTGGATAACCATTTTGTGCTGGGTGTGCCCTTCGCGCACACCACTCGTTTCCGTCATCGGGATGGCAGTCTTCTCTGGATACTCTGCCGAGGCCAGGCTTTCACGGATCAGTCGGGACGGTTTAGTAGGATGGTGGGCACTCATACAAACATCACCAGTGCCAAGGCGGCTCAGGAGCAATTAGCGCAACAGGTCGACTACCTTAACCTGGCACAGAGGGCTGCAGGAATGGGAATTTGGCAGTGGGATATCATTGCCAATAAACTTGAATTTGACGATTTAGTCTTGGAGTTGTGGGGGCGGACGCGCGAAGAGTTTGAGGCAGATCCAGAAGCGCTGATGAGTTGGATTCATCCGGATGATCGCGAGATGGTCCGAGATCGGACTTACGAGGCGGTTTCTAAGCGTAAGCGATATCGGTCGCAATTTCGCATCATCCATCCTGAGAAGGAGCTCTGCGTCATCGATGCTTATGGTGAGGTATATTATGATGATAATGGCCTACCTCTCCGACTGATCGGAGTAAATATGGACGTTACCATCGCAGTTAAGGCTCAGGCCCGAGCTGAATCGCTCAATGACGATTTGGAAGCGGCGCTGACTCAAGCTAATCAAGCCGCCCTCGAAGCCGAATTGGCAAACCAGGCCAAGAGTACCTTCTTGGCTTCGATGAGCCACGAGATCCGCACACCGCTGAATGCGGTGATTGGGATGTCCAGTCTACTGCGCGACACTGAGCTTTCGGAGACTCAGCGAGACTATCTAGATACCGTGGTAAGTAGTGGTGATGCCTTGCTCTCACTCATTAATGACATCCTCGATTACTCGAAAATTGAGGCAGGTAAGGTCGAATTGGAATCGGTTGAGTTTCCTCTGCTCAAATGCCTAGATGAGGCGGTTTCGATCATCTCTGAAAAAGCGAGTCAGCGGTCCTTGGAATTGGTCACACAGGTGTCTCCAGATATCCCAACACAGGCTTTGGGAGATGTGACTCGAATCCGGCAAATCTTAGTCAACCTTCTGGGGAATGCCGTCAAGTTTACGGAGGACGGTCACGTGTTGCTGCGTGTAGACATGGCGAGTTCTGATTCAGCCGAAGTCATCGAAGTGAGATTCTCAGTTGAAGATAGCGGAATTGGTATTTCGCCCGAGCAGCAGGAATTACTTTTCGAATCTTTCACTCAAGCGGATAGTTCTACGACGCGTAAGTTTGGGGGTACTGGTCTGGGCTTAGCGATATCGAAACGCCTTGCAGAAATGATGGGCGCATCGATGTTTGTTGCTAGCGAACAAGGGGTAGGTAGTACTTTTTCTTTAACAGTTCCCCTTAAACGGGCTGTTACGCCTCCGTCGGTAGAGCTTCCTGGTTGCTTCGTTTACTACCATGGGATCGAGGGACGTCTGCGGACATCGCTCAGTTTAATGTTGGAGCGTTCGATGCGTGTAGTTGAAGAAAACTTGGAGCCCGAGGAGCCGCTGTCTAAGGATATGCGGCATATCTGCTTCGTGGATTTGGACCGCCAGGGAGAAACGGAGATCGAGGTAGCGAAAATCCAGTGTCTACGTGCGCAAGGGCTGAAAATCGTGGGCGTGGGCGAACACCCTGAACTGTGGCCACGAGGGTTATTTGATTTTCTAGTTCGCAAGCCTCTTTTGGTCGCAGTCTTCCTTCAAAGGCTCAGAGAGCATTTCGCTACAGTAACGGATGACTTAGAAGATGGGGCTCCGATGGCTACAGTTCTCGACAAGAGTTTCGCCCGCTCCTTTCCCCTGCGCATCCTCATGGCTGAAGACAATAAGGTGAACCAGAAGGTTGGCACGCTGATGCTCGCAAAGTTGGGTTATCCAGTCGAGGTGGTGAATGACGGTAGTGAAGCGCTTAGTAGAGTAATGGAAGAGGATTTCGACATCGTGCTGATGGATATACAGATGCCTGAGATGGATGGTTTTGAAGCGACCAGCCATATCCTTCGTGAAAAGGGAGATAATGCGCCATACATCAGTGCTCTTACAGCAAATGCGATGCAGGAAGACTACGAACGCGTGCGTCGTTCGGGCATGCGAGGGTTTCTAACAAAGCCACTCAGGCTTGAGTCGATGGCTGAGGTCTTGAAAGAGGCACATGATTTTGTTGAGGAACGCTGCCGAACCTCGCGCTAGAGTCGTTCACCAGCCTTGCCAAGATTAGCGAGCTGTCTATCCTGACGGCTCATCATTATGGGTCAGTCCATAAAGAAAAAGCCTGTCTATGCTTTGGGCAGTCTCCTAGAGAACTACCTGAAAACTTACGGTCGAGCTGTGACAGTTCCGGTCACTTACGAGCGGCTATCATCTTTTCATGTAGCAGCTCCACTGTATGATGAGCATGGTGAGGATACTTACTGGCAGTCTGTTGCCTATACTCCGGAGGAACAGTCGCATCTCTACCGTGATCTTTGTGAAATTTATTCGATCCTGAAGACGGGGCGTTCGAGCAAGTGGATGTCCCACCTCTATGTCGACCGGATCGACTACTGCACTTTCGGCAATTCGAAGCCATTTCGCATACGGGTCGTCAATTCCCATAATGACAACCAGGACTACTATTACGTTAAAAAGGCGGATGCCTCCCGCGTCTACGGTCTCGAAATAGAACATCTTCTTTCGCCGTATCGAATTCACTACCTAACCCATGGAAACACGCTCATCGAGGAGCATATCGTCGGTGTGCCGGGTGACGTATTTATTCGTGATTGGTTAGATGGGCCTCACGTAAACGGGGTCAGGCTGGCGAAGGAATTGGTCAAGTTTAACGAGCGCTGTTTTATCCAGCTTTTGGGCGACATGCGGAGCTATAATTTCGTGGTAAACGTGACGCCTGATATCGAGGAGTCTCAGATACGTATCCGAGCCATGGACTTTGATCAGCAGAGCTACCAAGGCCGGAAAAATTTTTATCTACCGCAGTTCTTCCGAGAGAATGCATCGCTCCTGAAGCACTGTATGGATATGATCGACGTCACTACGGTCTACCAATACCGAGTTGAAGAGCTCGCTATGATGCAACGACGAATCGAGCTGGTGGATGAGCGCCTAGAGGATCTCTTGATCGCTATGCGCTCAGCGGATCTGGCTCCTAAAGAGCACGTGCTCACCCTCCGAGACTCGCTTGCTGAACACTATGAGGAAGCGGCTTTTCTACGGGCCAATTCCATGGGAGACCTGGTCACTGAGAGCATCTCTATGATACAGGAGCAGCTCCGGTCTGTTGAGGATGAGAATTTACTCATTCCCTACGGCGACCTCTAGTGGCCATTACATACTCAGAGCATGTAAAGAATTAGCGATACAACTTGAAAGATAGAGGAGCATGTCCAGTCTTCTAAGTCTTAACTCTCGATATTAAAATGAGCATCTTAGTCAACAAGACCGCACCCGATTTCACCGCAGCCGCCGTCATGGGCGATGGCTCCATCAACGAGTCTTTCAAGCTTTCAGATCTTAAGGGCAAGCATATCGCGCTTTTCTTCTGGCCCCTTGATTTTACTTTTGTCTGCCCTACCGAGATCATCGCTCACGACAAAAAATTCCAAGAATTTCAGGAGCGCGGAGTTGAGGTGGTTGGCGTCTCGATTGACTCGCAGTTCACTCACTTCGCTTGGCGCAATACTCCCATCAACGAAGGAGGCATTGGTCCTGTGCGCTTCCCCATTGTTGCTGACGTGAAACACGAAATTTGCCAGGCATACGGTGTAGAGCACGAGGCAGGGGTCGCTTTCCGAGCTACTTTCCTGATCGATAAGGATTTCACGATCCAACATCAGGTGGTGAATAATCTTCCCCTCGGTCGCTCGGTCGATGAGCTCGTCCGCCTGGTCGATGCGCTCAAACATGTTGAGGAGTTCGGTGAGGTGTGTCCTGCCGATTGGAAGCCAGGTGAAAGCGCTATGACGCCGACTGCCGATGGCGTGAAAGCCTACCTTTCGGCGAGTGTGTAGCGTCTCATTCTACCTTTAATTTCTAAAACCCTGGTCAGAACGGCCAGGGTTTTTTTATGGCTGCAACGATCGTATTTACTGTCTACTCGCCAGCTTCTTCCGCCAGCGGCCTCCAGGCTGCGATGCGCTCTAGATCGACGTAGCTTTCCGCAATTGAGAGGCATCGACCTGCGATGTAGGAAAGGAAATCGGGATAGTCTTGTGCCGCCTGGATGAGACTGTCTGCGAGCGTCAGTGAGTCTTCAGAACGTCCAGTAGCGAATACACATTGGATGATCTCGTGACCCAGCCAGAGGTCAGATAGAGACTGAGTGAGTATCTTCGGGTCGTCGACATAAGTTGCAAGGCGCTCCCATGCTCGGCCTTTTCCTCCGCGCTCTAAGTAAGACTGTGCTATGAAGAGATCGATGGCTGGAGCCGGTCGGGATCCTGTATACATCGAATCGGCTTCAAGAAATTTTTCTATGGGTGCATCATCTTTTGCTAACTTATTAAATACACGGAGGACCGAATAAGGGTCTGACCAGTTCGGGTTGCCTCCGTGTGCAAAGGGTCGGTAGAGCGGATCCCCGATGGCAAAGCTCTGCCAGCCAAGAAAGGGAATCGATGCGTATACGGCTTCCCCCCAGAGTTTGCCCGATGTAAGGGCAACAGTAAGGATGTGAGGCTGGTGTGTGGTTTCGAGATAAGGCTCTGCGACATTGCCCACGGTCGCGGAGGCCCCTGCGGCGATGAGGCCGGCAGTCCATTTCTTTGGATTGCGCAAAGTGGGCGCTGAATTGCTATGGATGTGCACAGCGACGGCTCCAGGGAGAAATTCAAAACCCTTTTGCATGAATACAGGATCGGTTTCCGCCGTATACCACCCCAGGTAGATCGCCAGAGCATTGCTGCGGTCCGTGGACTTAAAACGTTCCCTACCCGGCTTAGTCGCGAACGGCCAATACGTGTCGCTCAAGATTTGTTGTGCTTGTTCAAGCCAAGTATCTCCATCCTTATGGGGTCCCCCGGGATCGATCCATGCACGCCCCCAGAGCCCAGTTTGCTCTGCGGCAAGGGTGCGGTCGATCATGGAGATGACTGTCTCTGGATCGGGTCCATCCAAGCGACTGACTCGGATGATCTGGCGTAGCTGGATCTTTGAAGGCTCCTTCTGAGAGAAGACCGGATTGTGAAACATCCCAGTCATGGGTAGTCCACTGGTAGGTAAGAGTGAAAGCTCAGCATCTACCGCACCGCCTGTTCTCCTAAACTCATTTTGGACATCACGGTTTTCTGCTGCCACAATCGAAGCATCGTTGCCGAAGCTGAGCGGAACTCCCCACGTGGTAACCAGGAAGTCTATCTTGTGGCCTGAGACTATGATTTGCTCTCGGCCAAACCTATCCTGCGTTTCGAGTAAGGTGGCATTGAGGGCACCTGCTTTTATCAATGCCCGAACGACTGGATTGTAGACCGAATCGATGAAAGATCGTGCCGAAATTCTCTCTTTTGTAGGAAGGTCCAAAGAGACTATGTTCTGCTCAGGAATGCCACGCGCTTGTGCGTAGTGTCGAGCGACATGGACCGAGCCCTCAAGGCTCGCATTACAGAGAATAAATATCCGGTCTTCTGAAAAAGAATCCCCTACCGAGGCTATCGAGACGCCGTTCAGCGACCATAGCCACAGTATGAGGTATCGTTTCCAGCACCCGTGCATTACGCAAATTAGACGACACTTAATTGAGAAATTTGCGAAGAGTTAGCAATAATCTGGATGATAGAGCCTAAAAGCCGCCGAGCCCGCTGGCGCCGCCCATGCCCTGGAGCCGCTTCATCATCTTTTTGCCTTTCGAGCCCTTCATCATTTTCATCATTTTCTGCATTTGGGAGAATTGCTTGATGATCTGATTGACGTCTTTCACTTGAACCCCGGCTCCATTTGCAATGCGGAGGCGGCGCGAGCCATTGAGCAGCTTGGGATTTTGACGTTCCTTGATGGTCATCGAGAGAATGATGGCTTCGGTCCTTCCCATTTGCTTCTCTTCTTTGTCTCCAACCTCGATGCCGCTCATACCAGGCATCATGCTCATAATTGAACCGAGCGACCCCATTTTTTTGATCTGTCTCATCTGGGCGAGGAAGTCTTCAAAGTTGAACTCTGCCCGCTTCATGCGCTCAGCCAGGCGTTCAGCTTCAGCCTGGTCTATGTTTTCCTGGGCCTTTTCAACGAGCGACACCACGTCACCCATACCCAGGATTCTCGAAGCGATGCGGTCGGGATGAAAACGTTCGAGATCCTCGACCTTTTCTCCAACACCAGCAAATTTGATGGGTACGCCAGTAATCTGTTTGATCGATAGAGCGGCACCGCCTCGGGCATCGCCGTCCATTTTGGTCAATACGATGCCGGTGATTTCAAGAGCTTCGTGAAAGTGTTTGGCGACGTTAACGGCCTCTTGACCCAGCGCAGAGTCTGCTACTAGGAGAATTTCGTCAGGATTGATGGTCTCTTTGAGCCGCTTGACTTCTTCGACCATCTCCGTGTCGATCTGAAGCCGCCCTGCGGTGTCGAATACGATTACATCTGCTTTGGCAGCGAGCGCATGTTGTAGGCCTTGCTTGCCAATCTTGCTGACATCCTGATTTCCGCGGTCCGCGTAGAAGGTGGCGTTGGTTTGTTGGGCCAACGTTTCAAGCTGATCGATTGCAGCGGGACGGTAGATATCGCCGGCGATGAGGGCTGTCCTCTTGTCTTCTTTACTGAAAAATTTTGCCAGCTTTCCCGCAATCGTCGTCTTTCCCGCACCTTGTAGACCTACGAGCATGACCTTGAGGGGGCGCTTATCCTTAAGTTCGGTATCACCAGACCCCAATAGTTCGATGAGCTCGTCATTGATGATTTTGACGATCTGTTGGCCAGGATTGACTGATTTGATTACTTCCTGCCCGAGTGCTTTCTCCTTTACAGCTTTGATGAATTCGCGGGCGACCTTGAAATGTACATCGGCCGAGAGTAGTGCGGCGCGCACCTCCTTGAGTGCCTCGCCGACATTGTCCTCGGTGATCTTGTTTAGGCCCCGTATTGAGCGCAGGGCTCCAGACATTTTCTCGGTCAAGCTTTCCAGCATAGAACTGCAGGTTGGAGAGACCGAGGGCGCACGGCAAGCTTGAGCCACCGGTGTTTTGTGTTAATCATCAAAAAATGACTCCCCTGAGAGCTATGGCGTTCTGTGTGTTATCCCTCATTTTTCTGTTGGGGTGCTCCGGCAGTGGCAGTCTGAACGAGTCGGGAGTGGCTTCGTTCTACGACCAAGGATTTGCTTACAGAAAAACCGCAAACGGGGAGATATACATGCCCTTCCGTTACACCGCTGCACATCCGACACTGCCTTTTGGTTCTTGGGTACGCGTTGTTCGCGAGGACAATGGAGCCGAGGTGGCGGTACGGATCAATGATCGCGGTCCATTTGTCGATGGACGTGTGATTGATCTGTCGCGGCGTGCCGCGCGTGCCCTCGGTATGGAGGACGAAGGCATTGTTTCTGTCCGTCTCTATCTACTCGATTAATTTTCGACGGGAAAAGATTGCACGAAGTTGAGCACGTCGCTCAACCCAGCTTCCGCTAGGCAGATAGCGGTGTCGCATGCGCCATAGTATAGCCGTATTTTTCCGTCTTCGATCACATTTCCAGTTGGGAAGACAACATTCGGAATGTAGAGGCCTATTTTCTCGTAATACTCAGTAGGTTGAAGGAGGGGGTAGGGACTGCGCGCAATGACTTTTTTAGGGTCATCTAAATCTAGCAAGGCAGCTCCCATGCGGTAACATACTTTGCGGACGTCGGGGTCGATGTTTTGTACTCCGTGATAAAAAAGGAGCCAACCCGCTTCGGTCTTCAGAGGAGGTGTCGAGCCACCGAGGCGATTGTCCTCCCAATCGAAAGCGGGTTCTAATAGGGACTCGGGGTCGGACCAGGTATTAAGGTCTTCAGAGTGGGAGATCATGACGCCTTTGGGCTTTGAGGCATGATTGGCTTGAGTGCCGACAAAATCTGATGGGCGTCGGGTCACCCAATACTTACCAGCAATCTTTTCCGGAAAGAGGATGACATTGCGGTCATCCATTTCTTTCGGGGATATCCAACTGTGGAATTTCCAGGTTTTGAGGTCTTCGCTTACCAACATGCCTGAACGTGTTTGGTTATCCTCATCTTTACCTGAGAACCCAGGGTAATCGACTTGGTAGGACTCAGGCACTCCGACTCCAGTTGGAATAGATGCCCAAGAATAGGGACGGTAAGCGACTGTCAGGTAATACTTTCCCTCCAGTTCTGTGACTCTCGGATCTTGGACAGATCCATACTCAGAACCGAGATCCACTGGGGAGACCACCGGCTCGTCAGATGCAGGCTCGAAATGAACGCCATCTTTGCTGGTTTGCAGCCCAATGTAGCAATGAAAGGGACGTAAATTACCAGCGCAGCGCTCGAATAGATAGTAAGTTCCATCCTTTTTGATGACACCTGGATTGAAGGTCACCGCCCCTCGCCAGCCCTTGCCCTCAGGGCGCACCACAGGGTTCAGTGGATGGCGTTTAAAAAGAGAGACAGCGTTTTCGTCTGTGAGAGTCATAGTAAGATGTAAATCTTGAGATCCAGAAAAGTGCGAGAGGTTGTTCAGGCTTCTGGAGTTTCTCAAATGGATTCTTGTAGGGCATAAAAAAACCACCTGATTGCAGGTGGTATGAGAATCATGGGAATTTCAAGAAGTAGTGGAACGGCGATTTACTCTGCCTTTTTCTTTTTCTCACTCTCGTCTTTTTTGCGTTTTGAGATGGCCTCCAGTGCAGCCTCTTCAGCGCGCGCTCGAAACCCTTCATCCTCCAAAGCCTTTTTGGCATGCTCACGGCGAAGTTTCCACTGTGCTTCTTTATCAAGTGTTTTGAGCTCAGCTTGAAATGCTTTTTTCTCTTCTGCCGTCATTTCCTTAAGAAACATGCGCCGAGCTTGGCGTTCTACTTCCCGCTTCATCACATAAGCTTCACGTTGCTTTTGACGTTCAGCTTTTTCGAGACTTCGCAATTCCCTCAAGCGTGCTTTGAGCTTAGATTTATCCTCAGGAGATAACTCGCTAAGCTTGTCGATGGTTGCTCGGAGTTCGAGTAGACGCTCATTCGGAAGCTCAAGGAGCTGCTCAAGCGACATGTTTGTCGTGTCAGTGTTGTCGGTGACTGCTGATTTTTCGACTGCGTTTGGAGTGGGCGCTTTAGACGTTGGCCTGGGAGGAGGGGGTGCCGAAGGTGGCTTTGAATCAGGGACAAAACTCGGTGGTGGCGGTGGAACCATTGTTGGAGGTTCAGGAGCATCCGCATTCGCAAAAAGCCCTGTGAACACAGATGGGCCCGCGATGAGCGAGCCTAATAAAATGTAACTGAGAAAACAGCGGAGCATATATGAATTCACCCAGCACGAGCACTAGGCGATAAATCTGGTAGAATCAGGATTCGAGCAACATATTCAAGTCCGTAAGTATATCATTGTCGTTGAGCAGAGGCGCAAGATTTTCAAGCAGTTCTTCAGCATCGTAAATGGTTTCAGGCTGTAATTCCTCGTTTAAAGGTGTGGCAGGAACAACATCAGGTGTGCTGTCAGATACTTTATTATTAATCGGCTGTAGGGTTTCGCTGTCAGCTAAACCGAAGCGCATTCCGACGACGATGGCGAAGATTGCTGCCATCGTGCCTACTAGAGTTACCCAGGACTTGGCAGAGATCCAGGGGCCCTGGACAATTCTCTCTGATCCAATTTTGTTCAGTGCACGTGCAGTAAAGTCGGCAGAGGGTTCGACGCGCTCTGTCAGCAATGAATCAATTAAGTCGTCAAGCTGCTCATCAGTGAGCTTTTTAGGCTTCTGGCTTGTTCTCATTGTTGTGTGAAGTTCTTCAGGGATTCTTTAATCTTTTGGCGAGCACGGAAAATCCATGTTTTCACAGAGCTCTCTGTAGTATCCAGTTCTTCAGCTATCTCTTGATAGCTGAGCTGCTTTTGTTTGAGGAGGAGAATCGCATTGCGGTGATTTTCCGGTAGGGTATCGAGAACAGAATCAAAAGCCTCTTCGATTTCGAAAAGAGCAATGTTGTCGGACTCTTGTCCGTGCACATGGCCCAAATCCTTGGGATCGAAGGTTTCTAAAGGTTTCCGGGTATTGCGCCGGTGCTCGTTGATGAGGCGACGTCGTGCGATAGCGAAAAGATAGGTAGAAAATTTAGCCTCAGGTCGGTAGCGCGGAGCTGCTTTATAAAGACGAATAAAAACCTCCTGAGCCATATCCTCCGAGAGTTCCCGAGAGCGAACAGAACGATAGAAAAAGTTAATGAGTGGCCCCTTCCAGTGGTCGATGAGCTGGGCGATAGCGTCCTCATCTCCCTTGGCAATACGTGCCATTAGGAGAGCACTCTCGTCGATGGTTTCGGGTTTTTTCGCTTCCTTATCCATGCACTTGGGGGCCAAGGCGTTTGATCCAAAAAACTGCCAGGGTATGAAATTGTCGATGGCGTAGGCTGTGATCATCAAATGAGAAAAAGCCAGCCATAAGCAAAAGTTTCATACTAGAGAAAAGTGTATTCAAACGTCGTTAATTCCGGCTCGGTTGTGAATAAATGTGAACAGTGTGGAGAAGAAAAATAACCATCGCTTGCTGAGGTCACGACGTTTCCGTCACATATTTGCCATATTACCCTTCACTCAAAAAATCTCCGAAAAATCACCAGATTTTCCGACAATGGGAATCCTACCTGCTTTTGCAAAAAAAATGTCACCTTCACAATATATTGTGTGAATTTTTGATTAATCCCCCTATATATTGTGGTGCTCATTGACAAATTTACCGAATAGCAAACCGTCAGCTTCGGGCAAAACCTATCAATTTGGGCTCACCCCGCATCTCTCATTTTTAAGCATCTAACCCTCATACACCCCACCGCTCTTTATGGAAAAAACTTACACCGTCGGGAAAAAGTCCTTCAATCTCAATCAAGACAAAGCCGAAGAGGCATTTGCCGCCAAAAAGATCATAAATGGCCGCAATACGATGACCTTCAATCTGCTGCCTCTGAAGTATCAATGGGCTTATGAGCTCTATAAAACGATGAAGGCCAATCACTGGGAGCCGGAAGATATTCCGATGCAGAAAGACGTGGAGCAGTGGCGAGATGCGGCAGCTCTCAGCGATTCAGAGCGCTGGATCATCATGATGGGCATTGGCTATTTTTCCGCTGCGGAGGGGATCGTTGGAGATAACATCTTGCACGTGGTCCGCGAGCTCGTCACCGCGCCTGAGCTCAAGCTGGTTCTGGGGCGCCACGCACATGAAGAAAATATTCATGCAGATAGTCTTCTATATATGATCAGCTCACTGGGTATCAATCCCCATGAGTGTGAGGCTATGTTCTCTCAGATTCCTACTATTTTAAAGAAGAACGAATTCGTGACACGCACCTCACATGCGCTGCGTCGCGATATCGATCTTACAGTTACCGAAAATAAACAACGCCTTGCCAAAAATATCTTTGTCTTCGGTCAGGTGATGGAGGGCACGCAGTTCTACGGTCTATTCGGGATGGTGCTCAGCTTATATCGCCAGAACAAGTTTCCGGGGATTGGACAAATGTTCCGCTACACGCTGCGTGACGAGTCCAACCACATTCAGCTTTTCCGCGAATTGCTGAATGACCTCGTCGAAGAGAATCCTGATGTATGGACGGAGGATTTCCAACGTGACTTGCGTAATACCATGGTTGAGGGCGTCGAACTCGAGAAAGAGTTTATTCGAGACTGTCTACCGGTGAGCAGTGTCGGCATGAGTGCCGACGAGTTCTGCCAATATATCGATTATATTGCCGATCGCCGCTTGGAATCCGTAGGCTTAGAGCCTCTCCATCATGGGGCGCAAAATCCGTTCCCATGGCTGGCTGAGATGATGGATATCAAGAAGGAGCAAAACTTCTTCGAAGGCCGCGTCACCGAATATCAAAAGGCATCATCGTTGGTTATTGATAACGACGACGATCTTTAGTCCGCGCCAGCTTTTATGTATTTCTGGCGCCCCTGTTAGGCGCCTTTCCTTATCCATCCGTTTCCTTTTTTACTCCGTATTATGCCTCGTTTCGAGGCCTTTTCAGCACCACGCCGCTCATGTATCAAAAAACCACATTCGAGGAAGATCGCGCCCTCAAGCGCCTCGTCTCCACTCCCCGGGAGCAAAAGCCCCGGTTTGATTGGTCACAGACCATAGACACCGCACGTTTCCCACAGTCCGACATCACCATCGACGATAAGGGTAAGAACCGCACCTTGCGCCATATCGATATCGCAGAAACTGTTGGAGAGGCGGTAACTGATCTTCTGCTTTCACGTAAAGAAGACGATATTTATACTGCCCGTAACCGTGCATTGGTGAATACGGTAGTGGCCCTGGTAGGCGAAAAATTAGCGGGGCAGATTGAGCAGGGGCGTTCACTCCACCTATCACAACACGACCTTTTCCTACTCATCGAGAAAACCCTCATCGAGAGCGATGCCCATGATGTGGCGCGTTCACTCGTCTTTGGGCGGGCGCATCATTTTGATTCTGACACGTCGTCGACCGATCAACTAGAACCGGCTCAGGATGTGGCTGTGCGCCTTATCCGCCGCAACAAGCAGGTGGTGCCATGGAACCAGGGTAAGATCGAGATCGCTATCCGCAAAGCATTCCTTTCGCTCCAGATGGATTCAGAACCCGCGGTGGGAGTCGCCGAAGCTGTCAGTGATCGCGTAAGAAATCTGCGACAATCCTTTATCAATATCGAGGATGTACAAGATATTGTTCAAGAGGAAATGATGCGCGCGGGCGAGTTTAAGGTTGCTGAGGCTTACATCTTATACCGTGCCCACCGCGCTCGTGTCCGCGAAGAGCTTGATAACGTTGAGGTCGATGAGGCGCGTCAGGACTCCATGATCGTCGTGACTCTCGACGATGGCTCCACCGAGTTTTGGGACGGAGTCGATCTGAAGAAGCGTATTGAGTATGGCATGATTGGCTTGGATCTCTGCCTCACTGCAGAGCAGATTGAAACTGAGCTACGGCGTTCTTTATTTCCGGAGATGAAGGTCAGTGATCTTCACAAAACAGTAATCCTCAATTCTAAGACACTGATCGAGAAGGACGCCGATTTCGCCAAATTTGCCGCGCGTATTCTCCTGAGCTTCATTTATGAAGAAGTGCTTGAGTGGGATATTGTCCGCGACGGTATCGAAGGTCTCAAGGAGGCCCATCGGAAGGGTTTCAAAACTGCGCTCAAGCGTGGAACTGAGATCGAACGCTACAACCCTCAGTTGTTGAAATATGATATCGATGCCTTGGCTGATGCCCTCGATCCGTCCGCAGACATGGACTTCGATTACCTTGGCATCCAAACTCTCTATGATCGTTACTTGATTGTCGACAAGCAGACCACGCCTGCCCGTCGCCTGGAGACTCCACAGTTTTTCTGGATGCGTGTTTCTATGGGGCTGTTCATAGGCGAGGACATCGCGGGAGTGGAAGACCGCATTTCCTCGCTATACTCTCTCTATAAGAGCCGCCGTTTCTGCTCTTCTACACCGACTCTATTCAATTCGGGAACGATGCATTCCCAGTTGTCTTCCTGCTATTTATACAAAGTCGACGACTCAATTGAGTCCATCATGACCCGGGGCATCGCTGAAAATGCTTACCTATCTAAATGGGCTGGGGGCCTCGGTGGTTCATGGACCAGCGTGCGTGGTACGGGCAGCTACATTCAGGGAACTAATGGCGAGAGCCAGGGCGTTATCCCATTCCTCAAGCTACATAATGACCAGCTTGTCGCAGTCAACCAGGGCGGAAAGCGCCGCGGATCTGGTTGTGCGTACTTAGAGACTTGGCACAACGACATTCAGGACTTCCTTGAGCTGCGCAAAAACACCGGAGATGATCGACGTCGTACTCACGATATGAATACGGCCAACTGGATTCCGGATTTGTTCATGAAGCGTATGGAAGCGCGCGAGCATTGGACGCTTTTCCGTTCGAGTGAGACACCCGATCTACACGATTTATACGGAAGGGCCTTCGAAGACCGCTACGTCGAATACGAAGCCAAAGCCGAGCGTGGTGAACTTTTTGGCAAGAAGGTCCCCGCCATCGAACTATGGAAGTCTATGCTCCGGATGATTTTTGAAACCGGTCATCCCTGGATCACCTTCAAGGATCCTTGTAACGTCCGCAGCCCCCAGGACCATGCAGGTGTGATTCACAGTTCGAACCTCTGCACTGAGATCACCCTAAATACCAGCGATGATGAAACGGCTGTGTGTAACCTCGGCTCTGTGATTCTCGACAACCACTTGGACATGCATGGCAACATCGACCATGACAAGCTGCGTGACACCATCCAAGTAGCGGTCCGTGCGCTCGATAACGTCATCGACATCAACTTCTACCCAACTGACGCAGCTCGGACATCCAATACACGCCATCGTCCCATCGGACTCGGTGTGATGGGCTTGCAAAACGCGCTCTATCAGCGGGGAACGGCCTTCGCCTCTGATGCTGCCGTCGAATTCAATGACGAGTTTATGGAGGCCATCGCATACTACGCCTATGAGGCCTCTTGTGACTTGGCAGCGGAGCGTGGTTCTTACTCCACCTACAAAGGCTCCAAATGGGACCGAGGTATGCTACCCCAAGACACCTTAGATCTGCTTGAGGAGGAACGGGGTGACACAGTGGATGTACCGCGTGGGGGCAAGATGGATTGGGAACCGCTCCGTAGCAAGATTGCTAAATTCGGAATGCGTAACTCCAACGTTCTCGCGATTGCACCCACTGCCACGATTTCGAATATCATGGGCACGTCCCCCTGCATTGAGCCGACCTACAAGAACCTCTTTGTGAAGAGTAATCTTTCAGGGGACTTTATCGTTCTAAACGCTCACCTCGTAAGCGACTTGAAAAAAGAAGGTCTCTGGGATGAAGACATGATCGGTCAACTCAAGTATTTTGACGGTGAACTCACCGACATAGAGCGGATTCCTCAGCATATCAAGGAGCGCTACCTTACTTCATTTGAAATCTCCTACGAATATGTAGTCAACGCCGCTGCTCGACGCCAAAAATGGATTGACCAAAGTCAGTCGGTAAATCTGTGGCTCAAGGAAGCGGATATGAAAGTGCTGTCGCACATGTATCGCTCTGCTTGGCGCAAAGGCCTAAAAACTACTTATTACCTGCGCACGCTCGGTGCCTCTAGCATTGAAAAAGCAACGGTATCCTTAAAAAAAGCGGCGCAACCTGCACCCACCAACCGGGTTTACTCTGAGGCAGAAAAAGTAGCCTGTTCGATCGAAGCGATGCGCAACGGCGAAGAATGCGAGGCATGCCAATAAATTCCCGGCAAACCGGCAAGCAAACAGGACTGAAATAACGCTAGGCTTAAACTCCCTAGCCTATACAGGAAAGCCGCTTCGAAGTAATTCGGAGCGGCTTTCTGGCTTACACGGTTCAGCAGTTTCCACCGACTTTATGGAGACAAACTTTATTTTCTTCCTTCTCGGAATGCTATCTCTATGCCTCAGCGCGATGGATGGGTTGTTCTGGAGGGCGGCGCTTCGTCGCCGTCGAAAAAGTAGTTCGAACGTGATACGCCAATTTAAATGCAAAATGCTTTAGTCCGCTGAATCGTTCCGGTATTCCCGAGCGCGTGTGAGGAACGCTTCTAGATAGTCTACTTCGCTGTCTTCGGTGCGGATTCCAAGGAAGATTTGTTTAGCGACACCATTTTTGCCGAGACGCACTGGGAAGACAGGGTATGTGCTGGAATACTCTTCTACCAACCATCTTGGCAGCGCCGCCACCCCTCGACCACAGGCTACCATCTGAAGCATCATTTCGGTCGTCTCGACGACTTTCTGTTTGCGAACGGTCATACCGGTCGGGGCGAGAAAATGGGTGTAGATATCAAGGCGTTCCTGAGGGACTGGATAAGTAAATAGCGTATCCTTACCCAATTGCCGAGGAATCGCATAGCTCGCATCTTTGAGCGGGTGATCTGGCCCGACCACGAGGACTTGTTCGTAATCAAACACCGGTTCGAAAATGAGTCCCTTTTTGCGGAATGGATCGGGTGTGACTAACAAATCGATCTCACGCGCGAAGAGCGCGCCGACTCCTGCAAATTGAAACGCTTGCCTCACATCGAGATCGACGGATGGCCAGTCGCGGAGATAAGACACGGTGATCTTTTGCAACCACTGATAACAGGGATGGCACTCCATGCCGATGCGGAGTGAGCCACGCTCGCCGCTGGCAAATTGTTTCAGCCGCTCCTCCGTGTGGATAAACTGTGGAATCATCCGTTTTGCAGTCTTTAGTAAATGTGCCCCAGCCTGTGTGGGACGCAACTGTCGACCCTCGCGATGCCAAAGCTTTACCCCCAACTGGTCTTCTAATTTGCGCATACTGTGGCTCAGCGCGGACTGAGTGAGATGCAAGGCGTCCGCAGCGGCGGTCATACTTCCTTGTTGGTCGACAGCGCGCATGATCTCAAAGTGGATTCGTTCCAAATGGTTCATACGTTGATTAATGATCTAAGCTCATGCATAAATCAATCAATGTCATTTTTATTCATTGAAAGAAGCTAATATTGTCGAAGCATATTTCAGCACTTCTCATCTGAATATAAGACCAAACTCGTGGGTTATCTGCGCATTTTGCAGGAAATCTGTCGCGCGCAGAACTCTGGAAGGGAGGACAACCGGACGTAGACACCGAAAAAACCCTAAGATGTAGAATAGTCTTAACCAGAGACAAGGAAGGACAAGGGCAACGCGCTTAGAATTCCTGGGAATACCGAGCCCCAGCTCGGCACCCGATGGCACAAAAAACAACAAATGCCACTGAACACCCGCGGGCGGTGAAAAGGTTTTTGAATTCCCAATTAGAGCAGATCAGTGCGTGTGACGCCGTTTTGATATGTGTTTGATGGCTCTCATTTGGTCATCAATCTCTCGAACCGATATTGGGCTCAGACCGATGCTCCCTCGTTCACAATCTAGGCGGAAAATTACTCAGAAAATTTCACTTTTCAGCATACGCTCTTGGGTTCCACCATGAAGCTCATGCGGCCACGTAATATAGATGTCATTGGGCTCTAAACTATATTGCTTGCCTTCGGCGTCCCAGGAATTGGTGCAACGACGCATGAAACAGACTGCATAGGCATCCCCATGAAGATGGGGCATAAGTCCTTTGTTATCTGCCTGCAGAGTGTCTTGCCAACCGATCATTTCCACGTCTGGAAGATCGCGTTGTTTCAGGGACGTGTGACCCGGGAAGGCGAAGTGTTGGGCACCAAGTTGGGTAACGCTGGGGTGTATCTTAGGGGGCTTGTCTACACTTCATTTGCCCAGATCGCCTCCGGGTCTTGGCGTTTACGGATCAGTCGAGCGATGCCGTGTTTGTTGACGAGCACTTCTGCGGCTTCGGGGAAGGAGTTGTAGTTTTTGGCTGGCATAGCAGAGCAGTAGGCTCCGGTGCCTTCGATTACGACTGGGTCGCCGATGCGGATTTCAGCGAGCGTGCGTGTTTTTAGAATAGCTGGCTCGTCGGGTGCGCACGAGATGAGATCTCCCGATTCACAGCAGTGCCCGACTATGATGTAGTCATGTGTGACATCGTGCTGCTGGGATGGGATCGCCACGATCGGATGTTGCGAACCGTAGAGTGAGGGACGGAGCAGCTCGGTCATCCCGGAATCGACCTTGATGAAAGTATATCCCGATTCGCCAGTATCTACAATGTCGCAGGCTGTGGTTACTAGAGCTCCTGCGTTCGCTACTAGGTATGTGCCCGGCTCGATTTCTAGGCGTAGTTTACGTCCGGTCTCGGCAGCAACTTGCTCGAAGATTTCTTTAACGGGTGCACCCACAATGGAGAGGTTTGTCGATGTTTCGCTGCTCATCCTGCCTACTTTGTAGCCACCACCGAGGTTGAGATGCGTCAATTCTGGAAAGGCAATCGCCAGCTCCATACTGTCATGAGCCACTTCTTGCCAGACCTTGGGGTCGCTGCCCGAGCCAATATGTGTGTGCACGGTGTCGACGACCAGGCTATGTTTTTCCACAATTTGCTGCACGATCCCAAGCTTCTCATACCAGATGCCGAAGCTCGATGCCGGGCCGCCGACGTTGGTCTGGTTATTACCTCCCGATCCTCGGCCAGGATTGAAGCGTAAGCCGATACGGTGGCCGGGGCGGACCTGTCCAATTTTTTCGATCTGGCTGAGTGAGCACGCATTCACATGCACACCCCGATCGAGGATCTCGCCGATATTTTCCGGGAGTTCCTGCGTGCTGAGGCTTAATTTCTCAGCAGAAATGCCAGCAGCAATAGCGCGCTGGACCTCGTAGCCGGAGCTACAGTCGAAGGAGAGCCCCCAGTTATCCATTAATTGTAGGATATTGCGATTGGGGCAGGCCTTCATGGCGAAGCGCACGGTGAGGCCAAAGGCGTTGGGGAAATTGAGGGCCTCCCGGGCACGTTGCTCGAGCGTAGCTTCATCGTAGACATAGCTCGGTGTCCCAAATTCTGTGGCGATCGAACGGACTAATTCCGGGGTGAGAAAGCGAAGAGTTTCCATGATTGTAATCAATATCCTGTCGGGCTGGTGGAAATATCAAACCGTTTTGTCACCATTCGAGTGGAATAGCTCAGGAGAAAAGTTTCATTTTTTTTGACCCGTCCATTGACTTTGCCCATTTTTAGAATCGTTCTAATTACAAATCTAATTCTGCAGCTGATTGTCCATGAAACTTCAACCCGAATTCAAAATCCGACTCGAGAAAAGTCTCGAAAAATCGGGCCTGCGCTCCACGAAACAGAGAGAGCATGTCTATGGGATCATCCTCTCCAAGAGAGATCACCCGACCGCGGATGAAGTTTACGTTCGAGCCAAGGAGGACATGCCATCTATCTCTTTGGCTACGGTCTACAACTGCCTGGAGACACTGGTGGGAGCGGATCTCGTTCGCATGGTGAATTTCGAACGCCAGCCGACGCGCTACTGCCCAAACCTCAGGCCCCACGCTCATTTTCACTGCGATCGCACTGGCCGCATTTACGACGTCAACCTTCCACAAAACGCAGTTCAATTTCTCGAACAACTAATGCCCACCGGGTTCAAAATCAACCACCTCGAGCTGTCTTTCAATGGTGAGTCCCCCGACGCCACGCCGACGGCACCTCAGGCTCAATCTAAATCCGAAACTTCATAATCACGATGACTCACGCACTCGACATCCAAAATCTCAATGTCTCGATCGGTGATAGGCCGATCCTCAAAGATTTCACACTGAATGTGCCCAAGGGCGAGGTTCACGCGATCATGGGACCAAACGGAACAGGGAAGAGTACCCTTTGTAAGGTGCTCGCCGGCCATGAGGACTACACGGTGAACTCCGGTGAAGCCTATTTGAATGGCAAAGCAATTCTCGGGGACGAGCCTGACGCGATATCCCGCGCTGGCCTGTTCTTAGCCTTCCAATATCCGATTGAGATTCCTGGCGTCACGATTGCCAACTTTATCCGTGCCGCGCGTCAAGCACGCCTACCCGAAGGCGAAGAAATCAACGCGCCAGCTTACTACCGGGAACTATACGAGAAGATGGATCTTCTCAAAATCGATAGGAAGTTTACGGCGCGGTCGGTGAATGAAGGCTTCTCAGGTGGTGAAAAGAAGCGCTGTGAGGTGCTTCAAATGGCCATGCTTGAGCCGACAATGTGTGTCATGGACGAGACCGACTCAGGCTTGGACATTGATGCCCTCAAGGTGGTCGCCAATGGGGTCAACATGATGCGTTCTGAGGATCGCGGCTTCCTGGTTATTACCCACTACCAGCGTTTGCTCGACTACATCGTACCTGATGTCGTTCACGTGATGTATGACGGCCGCATCGTGCAAAGTGGTGGTCCCGATCTGGCTCGTGAACTGGAAGCAAAAGGGTACGGCTGGGTCAAAGACGAACTGGCTCCCGCCATCGCATAACGGCCACTCACTGCTAAATTTCAACGGAGGCAACCAAACATGGCTACCGAAATCGATACCCTCAGCCAGCTTGATCTGGATAAGGGGAATTTCCACTACGAGACGGAGTATAAATACGACGCCGGAGTGGGTCTCAGCGAAGACACCATCAACTATATTTCCGATGTCAAAAACGACGCTGACTGGATTCGCGAGTTCCGCCTCAAGGCACTCGACGTCTTTCGTCGCAAGCCCGACCCTACGAATTGGGCGACTGAGGACCTAGACAACATCCACTACGACAAAATCCGCTACTACCTCTCCAAAGGACAGCAGCCCTCACGCTCGTGGGATGATGTGCCTGATGATGTCAAAGAGACATTTGAACGCCTTGGAATTCCTGAGAATGAGCGCAAGTTTCTCGCTGGAGTAGAAGCACAGTTTGATTCCGAGGCGGCTTACTCCCGTATGAAAGAAGACTTGGAGAAACGGGGTGTGCTTTTTCTTGGCTCGACTGAAGCCTTGAACAAATACCCAGAGATTTTCCGACCTTATTTCGGTAAAGTCATCCCGACAGGTGATAACAAATACTCGGCTCTCAACAGCGCCGTGTTCTCTGGGGGTTCATTTATTTACGTCCCCAAGGGCGTGAAACTCAAACAACCGCTTCAGGCCTATTTTCGTATCAATGCTGAGAACTTCGGCCAGTTTGAGCGCACGCTCATTATCGCAGACGAAGGCGCGGAGGTGTCTTACATGGAAGGCTGTACTGCGCCGAAGTTTGAGACCTCTACCTTGCACTCGGCAGTGGTTGAACTTGTTGCACTCAAAGGCGCCAAAATTCAGTATATCACTGTCCAAAATTGGTCGAATAACGTGTTCAACCTGGTGACGAAACGCGCCTTGGCAGAAGAAGATGCGGAGGTGAAGTGGATTGATTGCAATATCGGCAGCCGCCTCACCATGAAATACCCAGGCGTTATACTGAAAGGAAAACGTGCGCGCGGTGAGGTGCTCTCCATTGCTTTAGCGAATGATGGGCAGCATCAGGATACTGGAGCTAAGATGGTCCACCTGGCCGACGACACCACTTCCAACATCATTGCTAAGTCTATTTCTATTGGTGAGGGTCGCTCGACCTATCGCGGGTTGGTGCATATGCCTAAAGAACTCAAGCGCTGTAAGAACAACACTGAATGTGACGCCCTGCTTATCAACACCAACAGCCGCACCGACACCTATCCAGCGATATCCGTCACCGGCGATGGTAACTCTGTCCAACACGAAGCCTCGGTCTCGAAGGTCAGCGCAGAGCAGATTTTCTATATGATGCAACGCGGTCTCGATGAAGGCCAAGCTATGAGTCTGGCGGTAAACGGTTTCGTCAACGACCTCATCAAAGCTTTCCCGATGGAATACTCCGTCGAGTTGAAGCGACTCATCGACATGGAGATGGAAGGCTCGGTCGGATAATTTCCCTCAACACTTTGTTATATGATCGTCGAATCACCTACATCTCCAAGCGTCGGGGAGCTGGATGGACTGAGCTTCATCGAAGAACAGTTTCATGCCGAGCCTGAATGGGTTCGCTCTGAACGTGTAGCAGCCTGGAAAGAATACCAGAATGCTCCCATGCCTTCGCGCAAAGACGAAAACTGGCGTTTTTCTTCCTTAGACCGCAACCTTTTGAACCTCTCTAAACCCGCATCCGGATGTCAGGCAGAGAATCATTCTCGGAGCGCTAGTAAGCTAGCAGCCTTACCTTCAGCTGCCATATTGCACTTTTGCAATGAGCAGGTTCATGCGCATGGTCCGCTGGCAGATGAGTTGACGGCCAAGGGTGTCATCTTTGCTCCCCTCTCTGAAGCGATCTTGAGCCACCCGGATAAGGTGATGTCTTGGCTGCACCAGAAGACAACCGAGCTTGGATCCCAGAAATTTGAATACCTCCATCGGGCTCTTTCGCGCTCGGGAGCCTTTATCTACATACCTAAGGGGGTTGAGGTCGAGGGGGACCTAATCATTGTCCATGAAGTCGCTGGAGATCACTTGGCCATTTTCCCACATACCTTGATCGTCGCTGAGGACAATGCCTCCATTAAGATTGTTGAGGGCTATTTTTCCAAGATTCTCAAAACTGGTAATCTGGTGGTTGCTGGAGCCCATACCCACGTGGGGCAAGGTGCCCGGGTCAGTCGCTCGGTTATCCAAGGCATGGATCTCGGGAGCACCATCTTTCAGCTCGATTCGAGCTTTGTGGAACGCGACGCTCAATTTCGGAGCACCGCCGTCAACCTGGGTGGAAAAAAAGCACGTTATGAGAACCAGGTAAATATGCTCGGTTCAGGTTCCGATGCCCGAATATTCTCCATTACTGCGGCTTCTGGTGACCAAGAATACGACCAGCGTACCTTCCAGACGCATGCAGCACCCAACACCTTTTCCGAAATCCTCTTCAAAAATGCATTGATGGATGATGCGAAGACAGTGTTCTCCGGCTTGATCCGTGTGGGCGACGATGCTCAACAAACCGATGCTTATCAAACTAACCGCAATCTTCTCCTAGACCCCACGGCAATAGCTCATGCGCTTCCTGGCTTGGAAATCAATGCCAACGATGTGAAGTGCTCCCACGGCGCGACCACTGGAAAGCTCGATGAGGAACAGCTCTTCTACCTCCTCCAGCGCGGTATTCCCATGAATGCAGCCAAAGAGTTGATGGTCTACGGATTTCTCGACGAGATTTTGACTAAAATGGATGACGAGCCGCTCGCCGAGTTCGCTCGATCCCTGATGAATTACAAATTTAGACACCTTAAATCCTAAGATGCTATGACTGACGAACGTATCCTTTCACGCGATATTGAAGCCACCCTTATCCCTCAGGGAGATCCGTTTACACTTCCTGAAAGTACCCGCGTCGTGATTACCCACCGCTTGGGCGGAAATTTTACCATCATGAGCGACCATGGCATGTATCGCGTTTCTAGCGAATATGCCGACGCGCTCGGAGAAGAAGTCGTTGCCGATGCGGTGGAAGAAGGCGAAGCAGATGGTCCTCCCAGCAACGATAAGATTTGGGAGCAGCTGCGGAAGGTGTATGATCCTGAAATCCCCGTAAATATCGTAGACCTGGGCCTCGTCTACAATATGGAGGTGAGTGAGGCCGGCGACGCCTACACCGTGCATGTCGACATGACCCTCACGGCACCCGGCTGCGGAATGGGACCTACGATTGCAGAGGATGCCCGCACCAAAATCATGGCCCTAGCCAGTGTCTCCGACGCGACAGTAGAGATTGTTTGGGATCCGGTCTGGAACCAAGATATGATCTCTGAAGAGGGCAAGATGATGCTTGGGTTAGTCTGAGGTCTCACCTGTCCAAATCTCAAATCGCTGTTGAGTTTTGGACATCGAATTTCTCCATGCACCTCAAGACTGAGACAGAGTAGTTTCCCTTGTTTTGGCTTGAATCGCGTTTTCACCAAAGATCACGGGGTAGGTCTTTAATTGGTTTTTCAAGTGTCGTGTCGTGCTGTCCATAAAGCACGCACTAAACGCGCGGCGAGACTGGGAGGAGTGGTTTCGGTCGGAGCCGTGAATTAGGTGATTGTGTAGGAGGACGACGTCCCCCGCCTCAAGCTCGACATAAACTCGTTTTTCTTCTGGCGCAAACTCAGCGGCCTGCCCGTCTGTTAGAAATCCGCTAGCGTGTGATGGGTTTATCAATTCCCGATGGGTTCTGGGGATCACCTGAACGCACCCGTTTTCTCGCGTCGCTGGGTCCAATGCTACCCAAACTGTCAGTTCTTGGTCACGGTCGAGGAAATTCCAACGGTCTTGGTGAAAGGGAAGAAAGGTGCCGCGTTTTGCTGGTTTGTTCATAAACATCGCTCGGTAACAGCTTACGTCGGAATTCGCATAAGCGCGGTTGCAGGCATCCTCAAACAGCGGATGACGCATCAGATTCAGAAATTCGGCATCCCACTCAAGTTCCTGGATTTTACGGTAGTTTCTGGTTGCACCCTTGAATCCTGATGACTGCTTTCCGGCGCTGTCGTATTCACCATTTTCGCTGTCTAGCTGCATTAATAATGAATCATAGTCTGTATCGGCCTTTCCAAGCATAATGGCGTCGATGCGGTTCTGAAGACGCTCGATCCAGTCTGGAGTAATTAAAGCCTTGAGGACGAGATAGCCCTCTTGTTCATACTGAGCCCATTCGTCTGCAGTGAGGTGAGTTTTCATTTCTTTTGATTTAGCACTAATCATGAATTAAATAAAAACGCAAAAAAATCGCCATAGAAGGCAATAAATCGCAGATAAATTACACAAAACGAAACTGTGCCGCAAAGACCTGATTACCTATCTAACTATCTCGAAGGCTCACTCACGGATCAGATTGCTTTGGTATTGCGTTCCTACTCTATCGATCCGATCTCGACCTGCTACTGGTATAATGAAGCGCCGTGGGACTTGGATTGGCGGACACTCGGAAGAACTTTTTTCCTCATTCCTGTAGCGGGAGAACTTGAATTGTTTTTAGATGGCCATCCGACCTTGGTCGCATCGCCTGGGAGTTGTATTGTTATTCCACCAGGCGTTCGGCACGCGTTGAGACTGAAAGACGGTCATGCTAAGCTCGAACAAATCTCTATTCATTGTCATATCCGTGATTCTTTTGGACGGTCCTTACTCAGTCGTGTGGCAGCACGAGTGGCCAAATTCCCAGACGCTTCATTCGATACTTGGATCGCTCGATTTCGAACTGCGACCCATCTCTTTGATAAAGCTCTAGAGGAAGGGCTCCTTTTGCTTAAATATACCATGGGTCTCTTACTCATTAATTTGTTCAAATCCGAACAAGAAGGCTGGTCTCTATCCAAGCAAATCGCATATATCGACCCGCGTATTGCATCTGTGATCGAAGAGGTGAACAGAGATCCGTTGGAGCATTATACTGTCGATCAGCTCGCCGAGGCCCAACAACTCACCCCGACGCAGTTCAGAAAGCTGTTTAAGCAGCATATGGGCACCACGCCTAAGATCTACCTCACTCGCCTGAAGGTGGATCATGCGAGTGAACAGCTCCGAACAACACGTCTAAGCATTAAAGAAATCGCTTATGAATGTGGTTTTCATCACGCCCATCATTTTCATAGCTGTTTCAAGAAACATATTGGCAAGACTCCGGGTGAATTTCGTCGTGGTGTAATCGTTTAGAAGGGCTGGCACAACTCACTCATCAAGTTAATTCATGGATTGAGAGGTTGTGGAAAGGTAAATTCATTCAGTATATTTTCTTTCAGTGACTCAATTGCCTCCTATTTCTTACGCTCCTGGAAAAGTATTTCTAGTAGGCGCTGGCCCCGGTGATCCTGGACTAGTGACCCTGCAAGCACGTGCCCTCATCGAGCGCTGTGATGTGCTTGTCTTCGATTACTTGGTCAATCCGGTGATTCACAACTGGGCCTCCGAAGACTGCGAGCACATTGATGTGGGGAAAAGTCCGGGGCTCAAGAAGTCTGCGGTTCAGGCTGAGATCGAATCGATCTTGGTGGATCGGGCGCTTCAGGGCAAGATGGTGGTGCGACTCAAAGGCGGGGATCCGTTTATCTTCGGGCGCGGAGGTGAAGAGATCGAGGCGCTCTTGGCGGCCGATATACCTTTTGAAGTCGTGCCTGGCGTGACTGCATCGTTTGGTGCTGCCGCTTATACGGGTATTCCCCTGACAGACCGACGTTTTAGTGGGAGTGTGACTTTGGTGACTGGGCACGAATCTCCGGATAGTGATACCCTGCGAGTAGATTTTAGCAGTATAGTGAAGGGCGGGGGTACCTTGGCGGTCTATATGGGTGTGTCTACGCTACCACGCATTGTGGAACAATTGATCGAGGGCGGCTGTTCAGGTGACACGCCTGTCGCTGTTGTGCAATGGGCGACTTACGCCTATCAGCGACGAGTCTTCGGGACCGTCGACTCGATTGCCGGTGTCGTTGAAGGCGCGGGCATAGCCAGCCCGTCGGTAATTCTTATTGGCAACGTTGTATCCCAGGCAGAACGCTACAATTGGTTCAGCACTGGACCTTTAGCTGACAAACGTGTCGTGGTGACGCGCGCAACTGACCAGGCTAGTGAGTTGAGCAGCCGCTTGGCGAGTCTCGGTGCCGAGGTACTTGAAATTCCGATGATTCAGACCCGCGCTGAGACAGACCCAGCCAGCGTGAGTGAAGTGTTTGCCGGAATCGCAAATTATGAGTGGATCGTCTTCACGAGCCCGAATGGTGCACGCTACTTTTTTGATCTATTCTTCCGTGCTTTTGAGGACCTACGGAGTTTTGGAGGGATGCGTATTGCCTGTATTGGTCAAGCAACTGCGCGTGAGGTGGACCCTTATCACTTAGCTGTAGATCTAATTCCCGAAAAAGCTGTGGCGGAAAGCCTAGCAGACGCCCTCGTCGCCACGGATAGTCTGGACAGTGCTAATGTCTTAGTAGTTACGGGAAACCGAAATCGCGAGACGCTCGTTGAGTCTTTAGAGCAAGAGGGCAGGGCTATTGTGGACACGCTCCAAGTCTATGCTACTGATCTGATAGACTTGTTGAATAACAAAGCCGTGCAGTCGTATTGTGAAAATGGGGCGGATTATGTGCTCTTCACGAGTTCGAGTACTGCTAAGGCTTGGGCAAGAAACGCCGAACAACTGGAGCGCGCGCCGGGTTCTACACCTCCCAAACATGTCTCTATGGGCAAAATCACCTCGAATGCGCTGGCGAATAATGATTTGCCCATCGATTTGCAGGCCGAGAATTCTAGCTTGGATGCATTGATTGAGGTATTGATCGAGGATGTCGAATCATGAGTAGGGAAGTGGCAGTCAAGGTGTGTGGTATGACGCGCGAGGCGGATATTGAGCACGCGCTTAAGCTTGGGGCCGCATACATCGGTATCATCGTTTATCGAAAGTCGAAACGGTGTGTGTCTTTGGAGCGCGCTGAGGGTTTATTGGAGCATATACCCGAGGGGAAGCGCGTGGTCGTTGACGTGAACGCTGGGACGGATGATCTCGAGCATTATCGCGATGCTGGATTCGATTTTTTCCAAATCCATGCAGACTACGAGATCGGACTCGCATCTCTCGCGGGATGGGCGGGTATTGTGAGTCCAGAAAAACTCTGGATAGCGCCGCGCGTGCCGCCCCTGGAGCCTTTCCCGCAGGTGGTCCTAGAATTTGCTGACACAGTCCTCACCGATACCTACTCCAAAGACGCACATGGCGGGACGGGTAAAACAGGGGATTGGGAGCGATTTAACACATGGCAGGCTCTCTATAATCACAAACGCTGGATTCTCGCCGGCGGCCTCAATCCCGACAATATTATCGCAGCTCGAGACGAGACGGCTGCCGATGTTCTTGACGTGAATAGTGGTGTCGAGATGGAACCGGGTGTCAAAGATCTACAGCTCCTTGAGACCCTCTTCGAGCGACTGCGTTCGTAAATCTGAAGGACTTACGATGCGCTCGGATCCTCAACAGCTCGTTGGTGCCATCGATGTTTCTCACACGTCGCACACAACGAGTAATACGGGTATACAGCGTGTTGCACGCAATCTGTCACGCGAGCTAAGGAGGTATGTCGCCGATCTCGATCTGCTCACATTTGACCTCTTCCAGTCACGTTGGCGCAGTTTAAATTCAAAGGAAATGAATTGCTTGCACCCGACCGGACAGGTGCGACCGAGTTCACGTCGTCGTCCCCGATGGACAGGGAGGCAGAAACTCTTCGGCTTATTTCAGCGATATCGTGTGGATTGGTTCCAGAAGCGTCCGCGTGTCGATTTTGTCTTATTCCCGGAGATTTACTCGGAGAAGGTTCAAGCCGAGATGGCGCGGATTCGTTCGTCAAGTTCAGCAGCCTGCTATGCTATTTTTCACGATGCGATCGCTTGGAAATTTCCCGAATGGGCGACGTCCAAAACAGCGATACGTTATCCGAACTATATGGATTCTCTCCTCGATATGGATGGAGTGATCGCCGTGAGTGAGGCTTCTTTGGCAGATCTCGAGTCATTTTGGCGTTCCAGAGGTGTTTCTGAGTCTTCCTGGCCACGCAGGACGGTCGTTTATCTGGGTGCTGATAATTCAAACGAGGCAGTCCGTCAGGTGCGTGGCAAACGCCCTATTGTTACCTGCGTTGCGACGCTTGAACCGCGCAAGAATCACTTGGCTTTGCTCTCTGGCGCGGCCTACCTCTGGGAGGAGGGCCATGATTTCGAACTGCGTTTGGTTGGAGGATTACGCCGGGAGGACGGTGAGGAAATCGTCGATGCTATTGGGCGTTTTCAGGAACGAGGTTACCCCTTGAGATGGGATGGCGTCGTCTCTGACCAGGAGGTCGAACAAGCCTATGCCGAGGCGGATTTTGTGGCATATCCATCACTGTATGAAGGCTATGGTTTGCCAGTCATCGAGGCCATGGTGCACGGCAAACCTGTGCTCACAACGCCTTGTGGCTCTTTGAGTGAAGTCGTGGCTGCGGGCGGCTGTCACGTATTGCGCGATACTTCGGCTTCAGCAATTGCCGATGGGCTCCGAGAGATGCTGACTGACTCGGCGTTGCGCGCGCGCCTCGGTGAAGAAGTCGTACAAAGAAAGCTGCGCACTTGGGAAGCGTGCGCAGCAGATATAATCGACTTTATCGGCGGGGCTGAAAACTAGACCTTATCGACGATCTTGTCGGCTAGGCCGTATTCAATTGCTTCTTCCGCGTTGAGGTAGAAGTCGCGATCGGTGTCTTGCTCAATTTTTTCCAGGGGTTGTCCCGATGCTTCGGCGAGAATGCCATTCAGCTCCGTGCGCAGTTTTTCCATCTCTTGAGCCTGGATGTGAATATCTGAAGCTGCCCCCGTCATACGTCCACCGATGAGGGGTTGGTGGATAAGCACGCGTGAGTGCGGATAGAGGTAGCGGTGCCCCTTGGTGGCGCCGCTCAGAAGAATCGAGCCCATGGATGCGGCCATGCCAGTGACGACGACATGCACTGGGGCCGTGATCAATTGCATAGTGTCGTAGAGTGCCATGCCAGCGGTGATGGAACCTCCGGGCGTATTGATATAAAAAGTGATGGGCTCGCCGGGCGCGTCCGCTTCGAGGTAGAGAAATTTCTCAGTGCAGTCGCGCATGGACTTATCATTCACTTCGCCCCACAGAAACACCTTACGTTCATCTAGGAATTTCTTTTGGATGAGGACTGAAAAGTGTTCCTCGGGCTTCTTGTCTTTTTCTTGGGTTTCCTCGTCGGCCATAAAATTTGAATAAGGTTGAATCCTGAAGAGAAATGGGGGTGAGCCTGTTTTGCAAACCCTGTCTACTTTTCAAGCATAGCAATGCGCCGTTCGTGCCGACCGCCTTCAAAGGGAGTATTGAGCCATTTTTCGACTATTTGAACCGCTAGGGTGTCATCCACCACACGGCCTCCTAGGGCAATGACGTTGGCCTTATTATGCGCGGCCGTCATTTCGGCAGACCAGATATCCCAGCAGAGCCCGCAGCGAATTCCCGCCACTTTGTTGGCCTGGATCGCTTCACCGTTTCCACTGCCGCCGAACACAATACCTGCATCACACTTTCCAGCGGCGACTGCTTCAGCAGCGGGACGAACGAAGAGTGGGTAATCGGTGGATTCCGGAGAGTGTGTGCCGAAGTCTTCGACTGCGTAATCCTGTTCAGTCAGCCAAGCTTTCACGGCTTCCTTTAGCTCGAAACCCGCGTGATCGGTTCCCAATGCAATTTTTTTAGCGGTGCTCATCGGCCGGAGAACGTGGCGGGAGCCTATCGTTGCTGCAACGGAAAAGAGGGGGCAATTTTAGGCAGAGGTGCCGAGGCGTTGCCGCTGATAGTTTCCTGAGGTAATCTGTTCGCACCACACGCTGTTTTCGAGATACCACGACACTGTGTTGCGAATGCCCGATTTAAACGTCTCTGCTTGGCTCCAGCCCAGTTCATTTTCGATTCGGCTGGAGTTTACAGCATAGCGACGGTCGTGACCGGGGCGATCGGTAACGAAAGTGATGAGGTCGGCATATGCCGAGCCATTTGTCCGGGGTTTCAACTCGTCAAGGATGCCACAAATAGTCTGCACGACTTCTAGGTTTTTCATCTCTGCGCGTCCACCGATGGTATAGACTTCGCCGAGTTGACCCTTGGTTAGCGCTGCCCAGATGGCGGTGACGTGGTCGGTCACATAGAGCCAATCACGTACGTTTTGCCCATCGCCGTAAACTGGCAGTTGCTTTTCATCGATCGCATTGAGGATCATCAACGGGATGAGCTTTTCCGGGAATTGGAAGGGGCCGTAGTTATTAGAACAGTTGGTAGTAACGACTGGGAAATTATAGGTGTGGAAATACGAGCGGACGATATGGTCGCTGGATGCTTTCGATGCAGAGTAGGGACTATTGGGGGCGTAGGGCGTCGTCTCGCAAAATGCTGGATCTTCTGGTCCCAAACTGCCGAAAACCTCATCGGTTGAGACGTGTAGGAAGCGGAAAGCCTTTTGGTCTGCTTCCGCTAATTCGAGCCAGTAGCGGCGCGACGCATCCAAGAGATTGAGTGTGCCGAGGACATTGGTCTCGAAGAACGGACGCGGTGAATCGATGGATCGGTCAACATGGGATTCGGCGGCGAAATTTACGACGGCATCAATCTTATTTTCACCGAGGAGTTGAGAGACCAATTCCAGATCACCGATATCTCCATGGACCTCCTTGTAGCGTGGCTCATCGATGAAATCTGCAAGGCTTTCTGAATTCCCCGCATAGGTCAGAGCATCAAGATTGACGATGCTTACACTAGGTTCGTTGTTGAGGATCCATCGGACGAAATTCGAGCCGATGAAACCGCAGCCGCCGGTGACGAGTAGGTTCATGAGAGAATGATGGTTTACGCTTTGATTAGACTGTGGCAGCGACTTGGGCTTCGGGCTTCCAGCTCAGAAGGGCATCCATAATGGCTTCATTGACCGGAGTGAGCTTAATACCCGCAGCTTGGAGTTTATCGGTGTTCATGACACAGTTGGAGCGCGGAGTCTTCGCTGCTTTGGTCATGAATTCATCGTTGTCGGTGAAAAATTTGTAGTCCGTTGGGAAGGGGTTGGTCCCGGTGGATTGCTCGAGTTGGACTCCGGCTTTTTTAATAAGCTCGACCACATCGCTGGTGTGGACTGAACCAGGATTGGTGACATTGTAGATGCCGAGAGGCAGACGTTTTTCCCAAGTAGCGAAGCAGGCGCTGACGAATTCTTGGAGCTGGGAAATGGAGTTCTCCGCTTCCAAAAGTGTCGGATAGCGCATCAACTTGGTAAGATAATTACGCGGGGACTCTTCCTGATTAAAGGGGATACGTAAGCGCCAGATGTAACAAGAGGGTGTGGAGGCGTGCAGCCATTGAGCGTTTTGGGCGCTGTAGCCCAGAGCTTCTTCACCCAGCGCTTTGGTTCCGCTGTAAAAGCTACAGTTGTTGGTGCGGAAAGAGAAGTTGGGGATGGATGTTTCCGAGAAGCCGCTGCTGTCAGGTGTATTTCCCGAGAAGATGCAACCACTGGAAACATGGCCCCAAGGGACTCCGGCTTCTCCACATGCTGCGTCAATTACCCCAGGGAGCACCGCGTTGCCGGCGACGCAATTGGCCTTGTCGGTTTCGCAGGCATCCACGTTTGGTTTTCCGGTGTAGCCGGCGCAATTGATGAGAAAGTCGGGCTGTTCGTTCTTGAGCGCTGCAGTGAGGGTTGCCTCGTCAGCATAGTTCAGTTCTTCGCGGCTGATGCTGCGAAAATCGATGCCTTTGCCCTTCAGCAGATCACAGAACGCTTGGCCCACATAGCCTTTACCTCCAAGAATAAATATCATGTTGCGTGAATTTGACGCTGCAGCACGCCCAGGCAACGGCTTTTTTCAGAAGAGAAAATGAATCGATGGAAACTCTAATGGCTCGTCTCCACTACAGGGCCCTTCGACTGGCCGATTTCATCGAGGAGTACGTCAAACCATGGCGTGTCGATGTCGAACGGTTTCCCTCCCTTGATGCGTTCAAATTCGATGGCACGTAAAACATTTCCTTTGTCTTCATCGTGGCCGATCACGCCACCCTCATGGCGCAGTGCGCATTCCACTGCCAAGTCGGTGCAGCTTTTGATCAGGCGCAGGTCGTCGACATTTGCTGCGGCTGCTCGCGCGAAGTATCCACTTTTTTGCACCAAGACTTTTTGCGCGTCGAGCATCTCGGCAAATTGCTGTCCAAACCATTTTCCGGGGTTTACGGCATCGAGCTTGACGTGTCCGAATGCATCACGGGGGACATCTTCACCCCGGGCTTCCATTTCTGCGACGATCGTTTCCACGCCAGCGCCCTCGGAGATAAAGATGTTTACGTTGTCCTGCTCATCCATGATCGCCTTCAGCCGCGCGGCTTCTGCTGAGATGTCGAAACCCATTTCTGGAATGAAGATCCCGTGGACGTCGTGACGTTCGCGGCTCAGGCCGAGTTCGGGAAGCCACGGTTTCGTCTTTAAACCGTCGTGATAAGCTTGCGCGGTGGCTGCTGTGAGCCAGCCGCAGTTGCGCCCCATCACCTCATGCACAATGAGCATGCGCGGGTTGGCGTTGTGCTCGGCGACGACATTGCTGAAATATGCGGCACCCTGCTCAGCTGCTGTCCAAGCGCCCAAGCTTTGTTTGATGGGGATGACGTCGTTGTCGATGGTCTTAGGCAGGCCGATTACCGTTAAATCGTAATCATTGTCTTTGAGGAATTTTGCCAAAGCTGCTGCTGCGGTGTTGGTATCATCGCCGCCAACAGTGTGTAAAATGTCCACGCCGTCTGTTACCAGTTGGTCGGCTGCTACTTTTTGAGGATCCTGTCCCTCTTGAACGAGGCCCCGTTTGACGCAATCTTTGACGTTAGTGAGCTTAACTCGGGAATTGCCGATGGGGCTACCGCCATACAGATGTAAGGTGGAGGCAGCAGCGCGCATCTCTGGAGTTACCGTAAAAAAATCCCCGAGCAAGAGGCCTTTGTATCCGCTCTTGTAGCAGATGATTTCGATCTCTGGATCGATCTCGCTGTAGCGTTCGATGAGACCGCCAATAGCGGATGAGAGACAAGGGGCGAGACCGCCAGCTGTGAGGATGCCTACTTTTTTCGGTTTCATAGTAAAGTGATCAGATGACTGCGGGAGAGGAATAAATGTGTCTGGGATCGTCAATAAACTAGCGTTCTTCTTATATCAGTTCATGGATTGTCTTAATGGTGACACATCCGAAAATCTACGGAATTGCCGGTCCGAGTGGTAGCGGGAAGACCACCTACGCAAAGCAGTGGTCGGCTGAGCTCGGGGGTGCGCCTGTTCTCGAGCTGGACGCGTATTATCGTCCTGCCGAGCCAGGAGAGATCATCGAGGATAGAAATTTTGATCATCCGGATGCTCTGGATGTCGAGCTCTTCGTCGCGCATCTGAAGCAGTGGAAAAGTGGCCAAAACATCGTGGCACCGATTTACGATTTTTCTGTTCACGCGTGGACCGGGGAAACGCTTACCATCCCAGCGGGCCCAATTTTGATCGTAGAAGGGATGCTGCTCTTACACTTTGCCCAGATCCGGGCGCTGCTCGACCACAGTATTTATCTAGATACAGACTTTGACGCATGCTACCGCCGCCGCCTGTTCCGCGATGTGAGCGAACGCGGGCGTACCGAGGCCAACGTCCACGAGCAATTCCGAAAAAATGTCCGCCCGATGTACGAAAGCTATGTGCTCCCCAGCCGCAAATGGGCGGATGAGGTGAAATGAGCGGGTGGTCATCTGGTGCGAGCTCAGCTATTTTATAGCACCAGGATTCAGCCGCGGAAAACGCAGAAAAGCGCGGAATCTTTTGTTGATTTTTTCTGGATTATTGGCGGCTGGCGAAGATCTAGTTCTTTCTCGAAAAACAGAGCATTCCCCATCTTGGGATCGAGTTCATAGCCACTAAAGCCAAAGTTGCGGTAAGCCTGCTGCGCGACTGTGTTTCCCTCGAGGACTTCAAGGGTCATTTTGCAACAGCCGGATGTGATAGCAAAGCGTTCGACTGCCTCGAATAGGGCGCGTGCTAGGCCCTGTCCTCGAAATTTTTTCACGACGACGGCGTCATGGATATTGAGGACTAGCTTGCATTTAAATGTGGAAAAAACCTCGAAGCAAATGGCGATCCCCGCGGCCTCGCCTTTGACATAGGCGATGAACACGGCGCAACTGGGTCGTTTTGACAGCTCGGAAATGAGGTTCTCTTTCGTGAAATCAGAGAGAGATTGGCCTCCGCCCATTTCATCCAGAGCGTATTCATTGACCAGGTAGACGATCGCTTCAGCGTCTCGTTTCGATGCGAAGTCGGCTTTGATTATCTCCATGAACTCTCTTTTTGGCAGAACGCTAACACAAAGCAACGATTCAGGATGCTAGGGGCGTTTTTTCCCAGCTATCTCCCTTAGCCAAAGAAGTGTTACCTCCGACGCACGACTTTCGGAGACCGGGTTGAGCCAGCTTTTTCTATGCAGCGGGCAACGGACGAGCCTGGGGGATTTCACGGTTCCCCACTGAACGAATTTGTGATGCAGATAGCTCAAGGATAGCTGCAGTCTTGCCATCGAGAGTCACAAATTCGACCTCGAAGGCTAATCCATTGTTGTGAATGTGGAGGACGGCGCCGATATCTCGTGCCTCAAGCGCATATTCCTCGATGGCTTCAGTGAGAATAACCCGATCATGTTCTTTGATCATAAGTTCAATTTATGCGGGGTAGCTGCTCATCTTTCAGTCAAAAAACCGCATCACTTTTTTCATGCGGCTTTCGGGGAGTTGGTTGAGGGTGTGGCGATAGGTGTTTTCGATTTCGCTGAGGGATCGGGTTTCTTGCAGGGCTAGGATGCCACGGGAGTTGGCCTCGGCTAGGGTGCGGGCGTCGAAGAAGAGCATGCTTGCGGCTAAGGGTGTTACTTTCACGACGGTGCCGTGGGGGCCATGGGTCCAGACATTGTGGAAACCGAATTCCCCGCGGGCTGCCTTGTAAGACATCGGTTCGACAGGATCGCCATAGGTGTCACAGGCGCGTTCCATGAGTGCTATATCTTCTTGGGTAATCCCGTAACTGCCGATGTAGCCGCCGGCTTTCATGACTCTTCCGACACGCTCGTCCAACTCCTCCAACTGCATCTCACCGTCACAGCCGTAGCCTGATACGCCGTAGAGTGTTGGCACATCGAGCTGGATGAGTGCAGACATGACAGAAAAGTCGACCATCGCCGTTTTTGCCGGTGCCGCTTCTTTCCCGTCCGTAAAGGTGTCTGAGCCGATATCGACGCCGACGACCAGCTCGATACCTTTATCCTTCACGAATTGTTGCAGGCTGTCGCGTAAGCCGACAACGCCTGCTGTGAGCCCGCCCACGCAGACGTAATCGCCGGGGAGTTGGTCTGCCAAAATTGCTTCGCAGGGTCGGCGCTTGTCGACTCGGCTGTCCGAGTCGATCAATGCCAATTGCGGCTGCACGCGGTCTACCGGCTTCAGATCATCGAGATTGTAAAGCGTTGGACCCATCACTGCGGTGCCCCATTCGTCGGCTAGGGGATTGCCATTGGGAGTCCACCATTGGCAATTCACACCCCCCATCCCGATGTCCTCGACACCCAACTGTCGAAACAGACGTGCGAGCGGGATGCCCTGCACAATGTCGCCGCCTCCACCGATTCCGAGGATCAGGGCGCGCTTTGTGCTTAGGCCAAGTTCTACGATGCTTTTTCGAAAAGGGGAGTCTTGAGGCATAGCTCTTTATAGCAGAAACTCTTCCCTGAGCGTCACAAACCCAAACTTGCAGACATGAAGACACGACCCCTAGGACAATCCGGAATCGAAACCTCAATCATAGGTGTGGGTACCTGGGCAATCGGCGGATGGAGCTGGGGTGGCACGGATGAGGGGGCCTCCATTCGCGCGATTCATGCATCGTTTGATCGAGGTATAAATCTGATCGATACGGCCCCAATCTACGGGCAAGGGGTATCGGAGGAAATTGTCGGGAAGGCTTTGGTCGATCGCCGGGACAAGGCTATTTTGGCCACGAAATGTGGGTTGCGCTGGGATAGTGAGGACGGCGAATTTTCTTTCACAGATGGAACGATCAAAGTCTATCGCAACAACGCGCCCGATGCCATCCGCGAAGAATTAGAACGTAGCTTGAAGCGGCTGCAGACCGATGTGATTGATCTCTATCAAACGCATTGGCAGGAGTCCATTACGCCCTATGAGGATACCATGGCCGAACTCCTCAAGATGAAGCAGGAGGGGAAGATCCGGGCCATCGGTGTCAGCAACGTATCCACGGATATTTTAGGCGCCTACCGCGATGCTGGGCTGGTCGATAGCATCCAGGAGAAATTCAGCATGGTGGACATGCGTCATGTTGAGAATGGGCTCATTCCCTATGCCAAAGAACACAATGTGGCGGTGCTCGCTTATTCACCGCTGGATATGGGTCTCCTGACAGGAAAAATTGGACCGGAGCGTCAATTTCCCGAAGATGACATTCGCCATGGCAATCCACGTTTCTCTGTCGAAAGTCGGGAAAAAGTGGCCGTGCTGCTCGCTGACTTGCAGCCCTTCGCCGAGGAACTGGGCCTCACGATGACTCAACTCGTCATCGCCTGGAGCGCCACCTATCCGGGGGTGACTCACTTGCTCTGTGGTGCCCGCAACGCGCAACAAGCCGAAGAAAATGCCGAGGCGGCGAGCATCGATTTGGATTCAGGCGTGGTGGGCAAAATAACCGCTATCGTGGAGCAACACGCGGTCAGCCTACCGGATCCGTTTGGAGGTGAGGATTAATTGATCCGCTAATGGACGCGAATGCACGCTAATGTTAGGGTGCCGTTGTTTTTCTCGAAGACCGGGAGGTCCGATTATCTAGCTAATTTTTAGCGCCCGTTGAAAGTCTTTAGATCGATTCAAGCCAACCACCTCTCCTGTTTCACCCCCAAAAGATTCGCGTTTATCCGCGTGTATTAGCGGATTTCTTCCCTTAAAAGCTAAAACGCTCGCGGAATTCTCGGTGATTGAGTTCTAGGAAGGTGGGCTTGCCTTCGGGATCGGTTAGGGGGTTTTGGCAGGATAGTAAGGTGGTGGCGAGCGCTGTGTGGCTCTGTGCTGGATCGGACTGACGCGGCGTGCGAGCTAGGCGGAAGCGGCTTGAGAATCGGGCGAGGGTGTCAGCAGTGAGGGACTTTTGGCGTTCGGAAACTTTTAGGTTTCCGCCCACGAGATCATCGATCAGTGCCTGGAAATAGGGATCGACATCGCTCTCCTCTAACCAGCTCGGATAGGCGCTGATACGGTAGAAGTTGCGGCCGAAGGGTTCGACTTCGAAGCCGACTTGAGCGAGCAGAGGTATCTGCGCTTCCAGAATTTGGGCTGCCACCGGGGGGAGATCGAGCGGTTGGGGGATCAGGAGACGCTGACTGGAGGGCTGCTCGGAGTAGGTCGACTGCAGAACCTGCTCATACAGCACGCGGGCGCGGGCACGCGGGGGATATAGAATAATGAGGCCCTGGGAGGTTTCGAAGAGCATATAGCGCTCGTTGAGCCAGCCTTTGGGAATCCAATCGATTTTTGGGGTGGGTTTATCTCGATTCGTGTCTCTTGCACGCTGTGTTTCTGGAACGGGAGCGGGCCTGCTGGGCACGGGTTGTGGTTGGGCTTGGGGAATGGGAGTTACATTGATCGATGCGACGGGACGGGGCGAAGGTGTGACTGGAATGGGCTGAGGTGTTGTTTCGGGAGTTTTCGGTTGAATGGGTTCGACCCGATTTACCTGTCCTAAGTCCGGCGTCGAGCGTTCCACTGCCTCGCGGAGCACCCCGATGATCGTTTCCATGACTGTGCCGCGCACCAGGGCCTCGTCGCGAAAGCGAATTTCGCGCTTCGAGGGATGGACATTCACGTCGACGGCATCGGGGGGCACATCGACTGTCAGAAATGCTAGGGGGTAGCGCCCTTTAGGAATGAATGAATGATAGCTCTCGATGAGGGCGTAGTAAAGGGCGCGACTATCGACGGGGCGGCCGTTTACGAGGGTAATCATCTCCTGGCGAGTGGACCGGGCGACGCCCGGTTTGCTAATCAAGCCATGTATGTGGATGCCCGATTCCTCGCGTTCGACGGGGATAAGGTCCCGAGCAATACGACGCCCCCAGATCTCTGCCACACGATCACGCAGATCGCGGCAGACAGGGGACTGAAATTGAGTCCGTCCGTTTTCGACGATGGTGAAGGCCACTTCGGGATGAGCCACGGCATATTGGCGCATGAGCTGAGTGATGTGGGCGGCCTCAGTATTGTCAGTTTTCAGAAACTTGCGGCGCACAGGAACCGAGTGGAACAAGCTCGACACTTCGATGCGGGTGCCGGGGGCCATGCCGATTTCTTTTTGATGCATAACCTGGCCTGCATTGACGAGAATTTCGGTGCCTGACTGAGCCTCTTTGGGCCGTGTACGCAGAGTAAATTTCGATACACTGGCGATCGACGGCAGCGCTTCCCCGCGAAAGCCAAAACTGTTTATAGCGAACAGATCTTTGGAGTCGCGTATCTTTGAGGTGGCGTGACGTTTTAGCGAGATGAGGGCTTCCTCCGGAGTCATGCCATAGCCGTCATCCTCAATCCTAAGGTAGGATTTTCCCCCGTTGCGAAACTCGACCTCAATCCGAGTCGCTCCTGCATCCAAACTGTTCTCGACCAGTTCCTTGACCGCTGCAGCCGGGCGTTCGATGACCTCACCAGCTGCGATCTGATTGGCGACTTTGTCGGGTAGAATTTGGATGCGGGACATCAGTTCGATCCAGATGGGGCAGGCTAATTGAAAATCGCTTCAGGAAGGTAGGCGGTGATCGTGGTCAGCGGCGTATTTACCAGTTGGGATACTTTCAAGTCGAGCACCACGCTGCACAAGACATAGGCCTGTTTGGGCGAGACCGGGATGCGCCCCGTGATGTAATCGATAGCGCGCAGAACAGCGATTTTGCACGCCTCGCGAGGATCCTCATGTGAGGCAACAAAGCCGTGAAAAGGTTTTTGCGTATAGCGTTCGGGGATGAGGCGTCCACTGGTCTGCAAGTAGGGTCCGGCGAGGGGTGTTTGCTTGATCAGGTCGAGTTTAAAAGTGACCTGCATGGGCGCTTCCATGCCATTGATGGACACCTCGCCGTCTCCTTGAGCCGCATGACAATCACCGGCACAAAGCATCCCTCCGGTGACTTGAACGGGAAGGTGTAGGCGTGTGCCTGCCGTGAGGTGGCGGACGTCCATGTTGCCGCCAAAAGTCCCAGGCGGACGCGTGCGGAATGAACCGGGCTCAGCCCGCTGCACGCCGATAATTCCGCAAAATGGAGCCAGGTCGAGCGTAACGCCCGGCATCGAGTGGGTGACTGCGTCTTCGAGTTCCCAATGAAATAGAAAATGCTCTTTAACGAAATCGTCGAGCAGGCCCAGGCCAGGAATGATACTGGTCCAGGCATACCCACGGTGCTGGTAATTGAGGATATCGATCACTAACTGGTCGCCGGGCTCAGCACCGTCGATCGCAATTGGGCCCGTCAGGGCGTGGATTTTTCCAAAATCAATTTGGCCGAATTTTTTGCCGCTGATTCCGGGTACGACTTGATTATCTGAAGCGTCGTGACAGTCGAGGGTGACGGTATCGCCAGGCTGTATCGTGACGCGCGGTGTTGTCGTATTATCCCAACGGTTGTAGACGATCGAATCGTCGATGTGGTAATGGGCCATGGACGCACCATGGCGATTTCGATCGATTTTGCTAGAGAGAAACTAGGTTCGGTCCGTCCTTTGCTCCGGGTGTGACATGAAAAGGATTTTTGAACTATGTGTCTTTGTTTTGTCTGTATTAGGGACGTCTGCGGTGACGGTGGAAGAATCCAAGTTACCAACCGGGGCCCTCGTGCGATTGGCGACACCCGAAACTTGGAAGGGTCAGGTTGCTTTCTTGGCCCATGGTTACATGCCCGAGGACTATCCGCTCTATGCTTATTTTGGTCTGGAGGATGAACCGCAAAAGACCCTTTTAGATGCCGGTTGGGCGGTGGCATCTTCGTCGTATCGCCGCAATGGTCCGATCGTAGCAGACGCTATGGATGATATGATGGATTTGGTGAGCTGGGTTGAGGGAAAGCTCGGCGAGCCCAAGACTCAGATCCTGGTCGGAGGCTCGATGGGAGGCGCGATCACTGCCCGTTTGCTCGAAGCTCAGCCAGGGGAATTCGACGGCGCGTTCATCATGAGTAACGCCATTTATTTTAAAGAGGACGGTAATCCTTTGGCTCCCATTCAACATCAGCCGGGTGTTCCTGTCGTTTTATTAACCAATGTCGACGAGGTGGCCGTGCCGCGTGCTTACGCAACAGTGGCTGGTGCTCAAGGTGGGCTGGAGCCGTTATTGTTAATCGTGGGTCGCGAAGGACATATGGCCTACAACGAGGTCGAGTATGCCCAGGCTGTTGGCGCCCTTATGACATGGCTCGAAACTGGTGAACGGCCTGTGCTCGGAGAAGATGTCACTGCTGAAACTGAAGAGCCGGCATCGACTTCGGTCTTTACTGACGGTGCGGCCTCGAACGAGATCATTCGCATTGATCCGCTGTATGGGAATTTCGTGGGTGGATTTACTCCTTCAGATATGGCTCAGCTCGGCTTGGAAGTCGGGGACAAATTTACGCTTACGGTAGACGGCGCGCAGCATGAGATCACTTATGGCACAACCTACAGCGATGTGCCTGTGGGGGATTGGGTCGCATTTGTGAGCCAAAATAAGCGCATCCTCTTTTGCATCAATTTCGGCCAGGCGGCGCGTGCGCTGGGTCTAGAGATTGGGGACGTGTTGAGCTTGGCGCGGGTGGATTAGGGAAGAGGTTTATCCGCGAATGAACGCTAATTAACGCGAATCTTTTTTACCGTAAGGTTTAGCCGGTGCGGTTACATTTGGATCCGTCCGGCCATACTAAAGGCATCAAAGAATTAAGCAGATAGTTATACCAAACACCTGTCTCGATTCATTGGAAAACATAGTGCCAAAAAATTATCGTTCATTGGCGTGTATTAGCGGATTCTTCAGTCTGGCGGCCTGAGATGGAATTAGGTTATGAGATTGAGTTTCTCAAGATGGGGCTTTGGGTGCGTTTCATGACTACACGCTTTGTTCTCCTTACCCTGCTTTCTATTCTCTTCGTCCACACTGCTCTGGCCCGCGCTCCGGTCTGGGAGGTGTCCAAAGAGGGTAATACTCTATACATTGGAGGAACGATTCACGTCCTGCGTACGACGGATTATCCTCTACCCG
This sequence comes from Opitutales bacterium, assembly GCA_013215165.1. Classification (NCBI taxonomy): domain Bacteria; kingdom Pseudomonadati; phylum Verrucomicrobiota; class Opitutia; order Opitutales; species Opitutales bacterium. Next base: position 55,010 of record JABSRG010000015.1, read on the forward strand.
CAGCTTTTGAGGAGGCCTACGAGAAAGCAGATGTATTGGCTTTCGAGGCGGATGCACGGAAGATGAGTGACCCCGGTGTATCCGCTCTCATCATGAAGCGAGGTGCGTATCCGCAAGGAGAGACGCTCCTGGATCACCTGAGACCTGAAACTGTTGAGAAATTGAAGGAATACAGTGCGGGTCTAGGCATGCCATACACGTTTTTGGTACCCATGCGACCCGGCCTCGTCTTAAGCATGTTATCAATGTTAGAGATCCAAAAACTTGGCTTCTCTTACAAGGGCGTTGACGAGACCTACCTGACCCAGGCGGATGCCGATGGTAAGGAGCTACTTTTTCTGGAGTCCCTCGAAGAGCAGATAGATTTTATCGCACAGCTTGGTTTGGGTAATGAGGATAAGCTCATCGCTTACACGATAGAGTCTTCACAGGATATTTCTGGTATGCTGGAGGATATGGTCAGTTCTTGGAGAGACGGCGATGTGTCGAAGCTAGATAAGCTCCTTGTTCAGGAAATGGATGCATTCCGAAAGATTCGTGAAGATCTGCTCATTGGCCGCAACAAGGCTTGGATTCCCTCGATAAGGGCTTGGATGGAGACCTCCGAGATTGAATTTGTACTCGTCGGTGCGGGTCACTTGGTCGGAGAAGAGAGTGTCTTAGAACTGCTAGAGGCCGAAGGCTTTATCGTGAGGCAGATGGAATAAAAACGCGGTTAATCTGTTGATTGTAGACCATCATATACACCTCTTTCCAGAAGCCTGCTCTGAAGATCCGATCGCCTTTGCGGAAAAGCATTTCGAGCCGCATTGGCAAGATCTGGTTGCGCCTCCGGGTCGGAAAAGCCTTCAGGGTTGGGCCTCGGTTGACGCCTGCTTGCAGGACATGGATAGTGCCGGAGTGGAGATGGCGTGGTTGTTGGGTTGGTATTGGGAACAGGCGGATACCTGCCGACTGCACAATGCCTACTATGCGGATATCCTGCAGCTGTGGCCGGGTCGCTTTAACGCCTTGGCTTGTTATCACCCCCAACTGGTTCACGAAGAAGGTCCCGATGCATGGGTGGAGCGGATTTGGGCGGATGGGTTTATCGGTGTCGGTGAGCTGTTGCCGCAGGTGCAAGGGTTCGATCTGACCGATCACGCATTTGCGCGGGTGTTGGACATGATCGGGGAGCGCGACGGTTGGGTGAATTTTCATGTGACCGAGCCGGTGGGACGCACCTATCCAGGGCGAGTCGATACACCCTTGCAGCCTTTCGTTGATCTCGCCCGGCGTCACCCCAAAACGCAGTTTATTCTGTCACACCTCGGGGGAGGCATTGCCTTCTTTTTGGATAATCCCGTAGCTCGTAAAGGCTTAAATAACCTCTTTATCGATACTGCAGCGTGGCCATTGATCTACAGCGAATCAGCCGTGAAAGCAGCGATCCAGCTCGCTGGACAGAAGCGTGTCCTGTACGGAACCGATTATCCATTGAGGGTATTTCCTAAGCTTGGTCGAGAGCAGCAGATGAAGGCGAATCGAGAGCGTTGGCTGAGTATGATAAAACCCCACTAAGCGGCTTATTACGCATCTGCGTTATCTGCGGTTCAGGATTTTTAACCACAGATTTCAGGTATGCGGTCAATCAAGTGTTTTGTTGAATTTCCTTGAAATAGTTTTGTTTAAATTCGGTGCGATTGGCGTAGCCA
>JABSRG010000016.1 GCA_013215165.1 Opitutales bacterium
ATAGACACGATCAACCGCTACAGCCCATCAATACTCAGGTTTGATCTCCGCCATCAGGTCTTATGGGATGGCTGTGATTAATAAATATATTTACTATTGAGCCAGAATCGGTCCACTCAATGCTCAATACAACAGTTCTCTCCAATCAAACCTGGAATTTATAACCGCTGAAATGCTTCGTTTTGTCATCTTTTTCCTAACCTCCACTTGCTTTAATTTTGGCTCAGACGTTATCCGCGAATTATTGATACCTGATGTTTCCTACACCCATGTTACAATCAGCGAATCTGGAGAATTTCGTTTATTCTTCAACAATCCTAAAAAATCCAAGGAGCTGCTGTTGATTGGACCGGATGACTCCGAGCAGATTATTCGTTCAGAAAGCGGACAATACTTTGTGAGCCCTGTTTTCTTGGGTGAAAATGTCCTATCTTTCCGACGCAAAATAGAGCGAGATCCAAACAAAGATGCAAGGGATCATTTCGAATTGGGCACGACGTTTGTCGATCTAAAGAACCCTAAACGCAACTTCGATTTTGTAAAGAAACTGACTAACAGAAATTACTCTATAACACAGAAATTAGAGAACAGCCTTATATTCGGTATGCCAAACGAATCATACATTGATACTCTTTCACGAGAGCTCAATCAATCTAAAGAAGACAAAAACGGTTTCAAAATACCGATTTTCGAGAGATCAAGAGCAATCCCTTTTAAATTGGACATCGAGAACGATGTTATCAAATTCTATGAGCAGCTCAAGTCAGAGTGGGCTAATAGGTGGATCTGTGATTCATCCGAGAATCCGACGTTGGGATTTTCTTCTATAAGAACAGACAACAGAGCGCTTCTCTATAATGGCCAAAACATCGAAGAAACAACACTACCGCAAGGCTGTATTCCTCTGAATACGCGGAAAGATGGAACTCATTTCGCGATCAAACGCAACTCTGTTGAAGATTACAGCTTAATCATACTTTCTTCAGGGGGAAGAGAAATAGTAGAAACTATTTATGAATTCAAAGGGCGATCAAAGTTTTTCGAAACGAGGAGAATAAGATTGAGCCATGAAAACCTCGAATCTTTAGGAATTCTACTTCATAGTGTGAAAGATGATTCATTTGTGTGGGTGAGCGACATAGAAGACTACCGGAAAGTCTATAAATTCCTAACTAAGAAATACAAAAATTATACAGAATTTGTCAAAAATAAGTTGATTAGTAGTCATGTGAAGCTACACGAGGTTTCGAGGAAGGGTAGAATACTCACGTTTGTAGTAAAAGATCCTTCAAATGCTTCTTACCTCTACGAATTAGATTTAGATGCCAAGTCCTTGAAAAAGATACTACACCTATGGACCGATCCAAAAGAAATCCCACAAGAATCTCTAAAAATCGACAAAATACCTCTCGATAAACATAACGTAAACATCCCGGTCTTAAAAAATATATATCGCGAAAAGTCTCCAATCATAGTCCTCTTTCATGTTAAATTTGGATCAGTCTCTTTACCAGAATCAGGAGAAAATAGGCCGTTAATGACTATCCTGGATCACCATGGATATGACTCTGTTCACGTAACCTTGCCTGGAACAAGAGGACACGGCGAGGCTTTCTTTAACTTGGGAAAGGAAGGCTTACATGGAGTCTATGAAGACACCTTTAAAGCTGTAATTGACGATATTTCTGAAACTTATCCAGACCGCAAAATTGTCGTTTTTTCGAGCCATTTATTAACACCGTCAGTGCTGAATTCTGCGATAAAGAACCAATTACCTTTGGACGGAATGCTGTTATCCATTCCCATTTACGACGCTAGAAGATCAGGCATCCATCACAGTTGGTCATTCTTTCGTTCTATCGGCATTGATTATTACAATCGAGATGAATGGGTTGGCGAGACTGATAATAGAAATTCTGAATTCTCAGAAATCGAAGTGATTAATAAGTTCGGAGCTATAAATTTCCCGGTGCACAATTTGTTCCTTGGAAAAGACAACATTGGTTATCGTGAATTTCAGTCGTACAAAAGAAGGAATAAAAACACCCTCTCAGAAAACGTATTATATGACAAAATCGCAGATGCACCAAAGGGAGACGATCTTGCAGTTTTAATCCACAAGGAACTCCTCAACAGCCTTGAATACCTACTTCGCAAATGAAGTTTCAAATCATCAAATCTACTCCCCTAGTCCGCGTAACACCAGCATCGCTTCGTCAGCCCGCTCGAACGGGACGAATACATGATCGTGGTTAAATCCAGCGAAGACGTTTGCTGGGATACGCTGTGCTGCCAGAGCGCCGGCGAAAACCGCCGTAAAACCGACCGCCTCCAGGCTAGACTGAACCGTTAAGGTGATTGCTGCAAAAATACCTTCATAAGCCATCCCATGACTATCAGCATGTAACTTAGGCACCACAAGTGTCAGACCCTCAGGCTCCTGAAACGAAGCAATAGGTTCAAGCTCAGCATGCTTACCGTAGAGCCCTCCTTCAAAGCTGAGGAAAACGAATTCGCCAGGGATGCGCTCAGGGGAAATATCTCTTAGCAGCGCTTTGAGTTCGTTTTCGTTCTCATTCATCATCCAGTTCAGCCTTCAACCAATCTATGGCGTTGACTTCACCGCAGAGATTGATCCGTTCTGCGTAGCGTGACCAAAGATCGGGATCTGTATTCACAGCATCGATCAGTGGCCTTGTTTCACGGAGCACTCTCACCACTCGATCATATTCGTCATCGATACTTCGTCGCGCTTGTGCGACAGAAAGACCGTCATAGGGTGACGGGTAATCTTCTGGAAGACCTTCCAAGCCAGCTCGCTCGATAGATATGCCCGAGAGGTATTCCACGGCATAGCGCCCGAGGCCTATGCCACTCAAACGCTCTCCCATTGATGATACTAAGGCACGCACCTCGACGCTATCTTCTTCAGAGAGGGTCAAAGCCTGCCAAATTAGTGAGTCGCCCAGTTCGCGCATGTCGTTGGCATAAGGGACAACCACCTGTGCTGCGCTCAATGCTCGTGCCTCAGAATAGCTATTCCCGACAGCCAAGAAGACATCCTGTGCATTCAACATGAAATGCTGCGCATAATTCTCAAATCCGGTTCGATGCGATGTCTCATTAAGAACAGAAATAGCCTCATCCATTTGCCCGGACTGCGCCAGACTTTGAGCATAAAGATACCCGGCCAAAGCATTGCTGGAATCCACCTCGAAAAACCGCTGTCGGAACTCTTTTTGCTCCTCAGGCTCAAGGCCACTCAAATTGGCAGCAGCATACAGGGCAAATGGGTTTTCAGGCTCTTGCTCCAAGCTTGTGCGAATCAGATCGATATCAACTAGCAACATACCTGCCGCAGCGAATCTATCTGCAAAAAGGCTGTTTCTGGGAATACCCCTCAGCCACACGTCGGCAGCAGCACGGCTCAGAGGCTTATCCTTTAAAAAATCAAAAACCTCACTTTGCCGGTCATCCGGCTGGGATGGTTTCTTTTCTATCCCGTCCAGCTCAACCAGCGAATTTCGGTCAACTTGGTCAGACCTATTAATTTCTACATCAGTGACACCCGGCCCGAAGAAAACCCACATCACACCCACGACAATCGCACCTATTAAAGCAGCTAAGGTGTGAGATATGGCTGTCTTCATGCCGAAATAAAGGGTAGCCGCATCACGTCTGTCAAATCCACGCTTCCGCCACTCTAATCAAAGATTCCCGCTAAATACTCTAGAGCATCCATCCGGATGGGCATGAAGTATAAGTGATCATCATTCGCTTTGACCTCCTCGACAATTTCTCGTGCGACTGCTTGGTTTCCGGCCACAGTGAAGGCGAAATCGCGTGGGAAGAGGGCCTGGTTTATATCGATCCAATAAGCCTTACTCTTTTCGCTACGGACAGGCGATAAGCCCCAAAAAATGGGTATTTCGGCAGGTAACAGATCGCGATAGGCCCGCAATAAATCAATGGAGAAGAAAGGCTGACTAAACAACCCACAGGCCCCGGCATCCATCTTCTTACGCACATACTCAAATTCGTCCTGCATTCCCTGGCGGTATGGGTCGAGCCCGGCATAGACATGCAGGTCGGGCCGGAGCTCACGAAGCTTAGTAATCACTGATAAACAATGGCCGGATGCCCGTTCGACCATTTTACCTGGAGACGGGTCCCCCGATACAACCAGCACTTCCCCAAAACCCTCCACGGCAGCAAGGAGACGCTCTTCGGCACCATCGACATCAAAATCAACCGCACGTATATGAGGCACTTGATTTTCAAAATGCGGAGCCACCGCGCGGCACGCTTCCCAGCTCGGCGTTTTAAACCGCACGAGATCAGGGATATTCACGGTGTCGATCTGAGGAAACCGACGCGCGATTCCCTCTGCCTCTTCTAGTAAGACAGCCTGTTTACGTGGAACGAGTTCGATCGAATAGCGCGTCATAAAAATAGAGTGATTAAAAAGCACAGGCATCCTATAGAAATTCTAATTTTCCTGGAGCACAGATTACGCAGATTTACACAGATAAGTATTTTGTTATTAGGTGTTTATGATTGTCCTCGAGAAGGATGAAAGTTACATGATTACCTTTGAATTGGCGAGGTATCCATACGCTTTATCCTGTAGAATTTTGTGAACGATTCTCTTTTTCGTAAATCTCTCTTGTTCATAAAGATCTGTGAATATCTGCGTAATCTGTGGTCAAAATCATGGGATAGTTGTGATTAAAAAGGATGATTTCTCAGCCGCAGAAGCATTTTTCAACGAAACCATAGCACCGTCATTTTGAATTTATTTTCCGCGTTTTTCTGCGCATTCCGCGGCTCATTGAATATTTTGAATTGCATGCCCAGGGACACGTAAACTCTCCATTCACCCATTTCTTTGCCGCAGAAGACGCGGAGTAGCGCGGAAAAATTTTTCTTAACGAAGTCATTCTATCGTCATTTCTATTTCAATTCTGCTCACTCCGCGGCTCGTTGTTTTCTACACTGAACACATCGAGACATGAGAGCTTCACTATCACCTACTGCGAGCCATGCGTTCGATTTCAACTTTCGGATGGGCACCGAAGTTAATCAGGAAACCTAGTTCTAGCCCGGTAGCCTTCAGATAGTTTATCATCTGTGCCCGGTGCACATGGGCGAGGGCCTTCACCCCTTTAATTTCGAGTATAATTTTTCCGTAGCAGATGAAATCTGGGGCATACTGCTGCTCTAAAGGCTCGCCTTTGTATTCCAATTGCAACCGAGCTTGCTCACGGAATGGGATGCTCTGTCTTGTGAGTTCTTTACACAGGCACTCCTGATAAACGGCTTCAAGAAAACCACATCCCATTTCTCGGTATACTTCAAAAACAGCACCCCGAATGGCGTAGGACTCGTCGCGATAAAGAAACTTTGAATCGTCGATGTTTTTAGCATCAGAAGATGTGGAACTCTCCATTGACTCATTTTCGGGAAAATTCATCCAAGCTCCATTTTAAATTTAATTTCTGCGCTATTCTGCGTCTTCCGCGGCTCATTGAATATTCTGAATTGCAAGCCGAGAGGCACACACAAACTCTCCATAAACCCGTTTTTTTTAGCCGCAGAAGACGCGGAATTGCGCGGAAGTTTTATCCGGAAAGTCATTCTATCTTCATTTCAATTTTAAATTCCGCGCTTTTCTGCGTCTTCCGCGGCCTGTTAATTGTTCTCTAGAAATCAAAACCGACCTGGCCTACTACGCGGCGTCCCAACGCGGGGAATCCGTGAACAGATTCGTAGGATTCATCGAGCAGGTTGGTTGCAGCGAGGCGAAGCGTCATGTTTTCTCCGTAGTTGTAGCTAAGGCCCGCGTCGAATGTCAGGAAGTCTTCGCCATCAATACGCAGAAATGTCTGAGCATTGATGTCTTCTCTGCCCACGATCCAGCGTCCTTTAATGTCGAAGCCCCAGACATCACCGATATAGGCGTAGGAAACACTAGTGGTGTGCTCGGGGCGACGCAACAGGCGGAGATCGGATCCGGTATCCTCAGCCTCAAGCCAAGTATAGCTCATTCCAAACTCATGAGGCTGATCGACAGGACGGAAACGCGTCTCAAGTTCGACGCCACGCGTGCGTGCTTCAGCGATATTGATTGAGGTCGAAGGAAACACGGAAAAATCGCTAGTAATCAGGTTATCCAGATCGTTTTGAAAATAACCGATACGTGCTCCGAGTTGGCCATCCAGCCAAAATGTCTCAATATCTAGACCCCATCCGAGTGATTCCTCAGGCTCAAGATCTGGGTTGCCCACGAAGAATGGACTATCCGCAGTGAGTTCAAGAAAACTCGGCGCACGGAACCCAGTCCCGACGTTGGCTCTAAGAAATACCTTTTCTTCAACGGCTTCCCAAATCGCACCGGCCTTCCAAGTGATCTCAGAGCCAAAAGAGTCGAAGTCATCAGCACGCACCGCGGTGGACAGGGTGAAACGCTCGGTGACGTCCCAAAGATTCTCTACGAACACGGCATGCAGATCTTGATCGGTGTCGACTGAACCAAAACCGGTCGATAAGCTATCCGCGCGCTCGCCATTATATCCGAAGGTAAGGGTATGTGCTTCCAAGATAACCGTATTCTGTAAATCGATGACGAAGCGCTTGTTTTCAAGCAGCGTCTCGCTGGCAAAGGTGGGATCGATCGAAATAAACTCTTGATCCTGATAACCCAAGGTGAGTCGCGTGCTCCATGTGTCGGAGAAGGTCGCTTCGGCAAAAACTGTAGTGAGAAACTGTTCCTCGCTATCCTCGTTATCTAGATCATTAACAAAGCGACTGTTGGGGCTCCCGTAGATCTGATGAAAGCGACGAAAGGTCGTACCAATAGTCACTTCGTCTGACACCGCATAATCCAAACGCAGAGCCAACTGATCACTATCGAAGGCATTATTAGGACGCTCGTTATCTGTGGAAAACGCGCTTGCCGCGATGCTGAATGATAGAGCGTCATAAGCGCCTTGTGCATTCAAAGAGCCGCCGAATGTTTCATTGGAACCAAACAAACCACTCAGGCCATAGGTGAGATCACCCTCACCCTTGATTGAATTGATGGCAATGACTCCCCCGATTGCATCCGCGCCGTAGAGCACACTGTGTGGCCCACGTACGATCTCAATTTGCGACGTGTTCCCTGGAAGGACACCGCCCAAGAAATTTCCATACAATGTGTTCGCATCTGATACGCGAATGCCGTCGACCACAAATAACGTATGGTCGCTTTCGGTGCCGCGCAGGAAAATAGAAGATGCCGCCCCCTGAGCGCCATTCTGGGCGACATTTACACCAGGAACACGCTCAACTACCTCACTGAGTGATTGTGGAAAACTGACATCGATTTCAACCGAATCGATCAGGCTGACGGTGCTTGTTGCTTCCAACAAGGTGCGGTCTCCGCGGTGAGGCGTGACAACGACAAGTTCGAGCTCTTCCAATTGAGCGTGCGCTGAGACAGCACCTGAAAGACAGGCTAGGCTCAGGGTGAGGATTTTCTGGGTTGTTTTCATAGAAAGTGAATTGAATGTGCGTGGTGTGTAGAGAATTGGGGATGATTGCGAGCCATCAGAATTTGTTGCAGTCGAATGCTGTGCCCATTGGCACGGTAATGGTAAATCATTGATGGGGTTTGCTCAGATCTTGGAGCATTGCCAAGGCATCGATAGTTCGAGGGCCGTTCACAACGAAAAGACCTGGATCCGCCAGGACAAATCGAGGCCGCCGTATCTCAAAAACCAGCTTCCAAAACGGGTGGCTTCCGGCCTCGATAGCCGCGAGTGTCTGCTGATTGCGACGCAATGTGCCCGCCGTAGATGATGCGATCACAACGACATCGGGTATATCGGCCAGAACAGCCTCTTTGCTCAACTGGGGCCAGGCCGATGTTGAAGCGGCAGCAACATTCCGCAATCCGACCGTTTCAATCAAGTCGCCGGGAAAACTCCCCTCACCCGCCGCATAAAGATCTTCTGCATCATAAGTTAACAAGATAGACTTGCTGACTGAATTGCCATCAGCGCGAGCCTCCGCGACCAGCTCTTTCCAAGCATCGACTAAAGCCATGGCAGCTTCTAGCTCGCCCGCAATTTGGCCGATCAAAAGCGTCGCAGAGAAAAGATCATCAAGATCCTCCATCGGTGCAATGCGGACCGGAATGTCCAGACTGCGAAGCCGGTCTAAATTTTCATCAACAGCAGCCAAATGATTGATGAGAATAAGATCCGGATCTATCCCAAGTATGGTCTCAAAATCAGGGTCAATCATGCCGCCCACGTCGCGGACCATACGCGCTTCTTCGGGATAAGTAGCATACCGCGTTCGTCCTACTACATGGTCGCCATGCCCCAAATAGAAAAAGAGCTCCGTCAAACCTGAACCCAGAACAACAACGCGGTCGGCCTCAATCGGCGCTGCGGACACACCGCCCCAACCCCCAAACGCTATGAGCAACGAATAAATCAGACTGGAAAATCTATTACGAATCATCAAATCAAGATATCTTGATGCGATCGAAATAAATCCGGATTTGCTTCCCAGGTGTCAATGCGTTTTGTTTCTCCAACTTAAGGATCAGTATTTCTACATGACGATTTCAGTCCACTCCGATCTCCGCCAGAAAGACGAGGCGACCCACACTGAGCTGCATGCCACGCTAGCAGAGCGAATCATGATGCTCGACGGCGCCATGGGCACAATGATTCAACAACATAAATTGGAAGAGGCTGACTTCCGTGGCGAACGGTTTGCCGACCATCATTCAGATTTAAAGGGCAATAATGAGCTCTTGGTTTTCACCAGGCCAGAAATCATTGCGGACATTCACCGCGGATTCATGGAGGCCGGCTCTGACATCATTGAGACCAACACTTTTTCTGGGACGCGCCTATCCCAAGCAGACTATGAACTCGAAGACATCGTCCCAGAGCTCAATCAAGTCGCCGCTCGTCTGGCGGTCGACACGGCCCAAAAATTCATGGAGGAAAACCCGGGGCGCAAAGTCTACATTGCCGGAGCGATTGGCCCGACGACCAAGACGCTCTCGCTATCGCCCGACGTCAATGCTCCGGAATACCGCGCGGTTTCCTGGCAAGACGTGTACGACAGCTATTATGAGCAAATCGTCCACCTCGTCGAAGGCGGCGTGGATATTCTGATGCCAGAAACGGTGTTCGACACCCTCAATCTAAAGGCCTGCCTGTTTGCAATCGACGACTTCTTCAAGGCAACCGGCCGTCGCCTACCTGTCATCGTTTCTGTCACGATTACTGATGCTTCTGGCCGAACGCTTTCGGGCCAAACAACCGAGGCATTTTGGAACTCAATAGCCCATGCCCGCCCCTTTTGCGTCGGTATCAATTGTGCCCTTGGAGCAGCCGACATGCGTCCGTATGTCGAGACCCTCGCTAAGATCGCAGATTGCTATGTGCACGTCTACCCCAATGCCGGCTTGCCTAACCCGCTTTCAGAAACCGGTTACGACGACACACCTGAAAACATGCGTAGTGTTTTAGGCGAGTTCGCTCAAGATGGCCTACTCAATATCGTTGGGGGGTGTTGTGGCACCACGCCGGGGCATATCGGTGAGATCGCCTTCGGTGCTCAAAATGCCGCGCCGCGTCGCCTACCCGAGCGCTCAAGTGCCATGCAGCTCAGCGGTCTCGAGCCTTACAAAATCGGGGACACCGCTATGCAGTCTTTTGTCATGATCGGCGAGCGCACCAACGTCACCGGTTCACCGCGCTTCAAAAAATTGATCAAAAAAGGCGACTTCGAAACAGCTTTATCGGTAGCCCGTCAGCAAGTTGAGAATGGGGCTAATGTCATCGATATCAACTTCGATGAAGGTATGATCGACGGCGTCGCCAGTATGCGCCAGTTCCTCCGACTCGTCGCCTCCGAACCCGACATTTCCAAGGTTCCCATCATGATCGACAGCTCGAAATTCGAGATCATCGAAGAGGGCCTTCAGAACATTCAAGGCAAGCCCATCGTCAACTCCATCAGTCTCAAGGAGGGGGAAGAAAAGTTCGTCGAACAGGCAAAACTCGTGCACCAATACGGCGCGGCAGCAGTGGTCATGGCCTTCGACGAAAAAGGCCAAGCGGCCACACGTGCAGATAAGGTCCGCATCTGCCAACGCGCTTATAAAATCCTGGTCGAAGAAGCTGGCTTTCCACCCGAGGACATCATTTTTGATCCTAACATCCTTACGGTCGGCACCGGTATCGAGGAGCACAATACCTATGCAGTCGACTTCATCGAGGCCACTCGAGAGATCAAGGCCACCTGCCCGTTCGCCAAAATATCGGGCGGGGTGAGTAATATTTCCTTTTCTTTCAGAGGAAACAATCCCGTGCGCGAAGCCATGCACGCGGCATTTCTCTACCATGCCATTCAAGCCGGCATGGATATGGGCATCGTCAATGCGGGCATGTTAGCCGTCTATGACGAAGTCGATAAAGAGCTCCTCGAACTCGTCGAAGATGTCCTCCTCAATCGTCGCTCCGACGCGACGGAACGCCTCATCGACGCAGCTCCGCGTTTCGCCGAATCCGGTGAAAAAACAGAAGACACCACTAAAAACGAGTGGCGCAACCAATCCGTCCACGAGCGTCTTAAACATGCGCTCGTCAAGGGCATCGTCGATCATATCGATGGAGACACGGAGGAAGCGCGCCAGCAATTCGAGCGTCCCCTCGAGGTCATTGAAGGTCCCCTCATGGACGGCATGTCCGTGGTCGGTGATCTATTTGGTGCCGGAAAGATGTTTCTGCCCCAGGTCGTAAAGAGCGCGCGGGTCATGAAAAAAGCGGTGGCCTATCTTCTCCCTTACATGGAGGAGGAAAAGGAGCGAGCCGGTAGCACCGCCAAAACACAGGGCACCTTTCTCATCGCGACTGTGAAAGGCGACGTCCATGATATCGGAAAGAACATCGTGGCAGTCGTCCTGGCCTGTAATAACTTTGAAGTGCACGACATGGGCGTGATGGTGCCCTGCGATCAAGTCCTCGCCAAAGCCAAAGAAATCGGCGCAGATGTGATCGGTCTCAGCGGTCTGATCACTCCATCCCTCGACGAGATGATTTACGTAGCCAAAGAGATGGAACGTGAGGAGTTCTCCGTGCCCCTGTTTATCGGCGGCGCCACGACATCGGCAGCGCACACCGCTGTAAAAATTGCACCCAACTACGGCCAACCGGTCGTCCACATTCCCGACGCTAGCCGGGTTGTGAATGTGTTGAACAATCTACTGAGCCCGACCCTGAGTAAAGAGACACGGACTGAAATCGCTGAAAAGCAGACCAAGATTCGCGAAGATTTTTACGGCAATCGGGAAAAGGCACCCCTGACTCCCATCGCAGCAGCAAGGGCAAACGCGTTTAAGCCTAAGTGGGATGCCCACTTACCTGAAAAGCCTTCATTTACCGGCACAAAGGTTTACGAAAGCCTCGACCTCAACGCTTTGTTACCGCTTATCGACTGGACACCGTTCTTCGCAACTTGGGAGCTGCGCGGGCGCTATCCTAAGATTTTCGACGACCCCAAGGTCGGCGGCGAGGCACGCAAACTTTTCGATGACGCCAACGTGATGCTCAAGGATGTGATCGAAAACGAGCGCTTTCATGCGCGCGGAGTCGTGCGGATCGAAGCTGCCAACGCTGTCGACGATGATATCGAAGTCTACACCGACGAGAGCCGCAGCACTGTGGATCGTATGTTTCACACCCTCCGCCAGCAGGGCGAACGCTCAGATGGGCGCCCACACTACGCCCTCTCGGATTTCATTGCTCCCAAATCCACGGGCCTTGCAGACTACATTGGTGGCTTTGCTGTGACAACAGGCCACGGCGTAGAAGAATACGCCAAGGAATTCGAAGACGATCACGACGATTACAACAGCATCCTAGCCAAAGCGGTCGGCGACCGTCTAGCCGAGGCATTCGCCGAGTGGATGCATCGAGAAGTCCGTAAGATCTGGGGCTACGGCCATGATGAGAACTTCAGTAACGAAGAGCTGATCAAGGAAAAATACCGCGGCATCCGCCCAGCGGCCGGTTACCCGGCGTGCCCCGACCACACCGAAAAACGTGCCCTGTTCGATTGGCTCCAAGCCGAAAAGTATACCGGTATCGAGCTCACCGAGAGCTTCGCCATGACTCCAGCTAGTTCAGTTAGCGGCCTTTATTTCTGCCACCCAGAGTCCCGCTATTTCAGCGTCGGCAAGCTTGATAAAGATCAGATCGAAGACTATGCTGCTCGGAAGCAAATGGATCTTACGACGGTGGAACGCTGGCTGTCCCCGTATCTGGATTATTAGACCAGATCGGCGAAAATTTGATTTTGAGCTCAGATTAAAAGCGTAGAGTGATGGCGACAGCCATTGCTTGACTTGAGCTTTGATCCGCACGAAGGCAATCGCTCTCGCGATCACCCTACTCAACATCAGTATGCCCCGCCCGCGTTGTAGCCGACCCGCTCTGTCGGGGCGCCGGCCGTTACTCCGATCCACACCGAAGCCGCGAGCCGACAGAGCGGCTCCGCTACAAGAAGGGCACCGATGGGTAACAGCGATGGCGAGTAATCGCTCCTCTTTTTTGCGTCGCTATTTGTCGGTGCTGTCAAAACGACAGCCAGAAGATCTCCCCGTCCCCTTAATTACCCCCACCACCAACTTAGTCCAAATAATAAGCTAGCCGGTCGTCTCGCTGAGACGACCGGCTGTTTGGTAATGGAAGATTAAAGTTCCACAGCCTCACGAAAAATCTGAGCAAACTATCAGATCTTCGTCTCGCGCTTTAGGCTGCGCAACCAATCGCGCACCATTTCGGTCTCATACTCATACCGATCTCGGTGCACTGGGTTTTGATGTCCAAAAAGGAAACCGACATCGGAGATACGTTTCTTATCGTCCTCTGCGAGAACGTTGCCTTCGGCGTCGCTGAGGGTAAAACTGAATGTCATAGCAGGCGGGTAGATACTCTTGATAACCCGGATCTCCTGGGCTCTTGCGAAATCTACACGACCTGCCAAATCCACGTCTACAATATCCATGGTCAGTTGGGTGCCCTCAGGAAACTGCCGCTTCACGTATTTTTGAACCTCACGCTCGATAGCCGGCTTGAATTGCTTGAGTTCGTGGATCGGACCACCCGTTGTGCTGCGGACATCACGATACTTGTCGGTGTTACTCCACGTGATCGTAACGGATTCATTTTCTTCCTCAGCTGACAAGGGAGCCGCCAGAAGGACTCCCGCAATAAGTGCAAAAAGCAGAGATGGTAGCGTTTTCATGTGGTGATCTAGAGACCGTCGGATGCCGATTTAGTTCTGGGATTTTGATAATTCGCTAAAAATCTTCGATGACAGCATCTAGTTGTGCAAATAGTCCCAGAGCAAAGGGTTCTACTGTCCGCTGATCTCCATGTTGTTCGCCTTCGCCTCTCTTATTGTTGGGTGCGACGCAACCGAGCCAACCATCGGGTTCAAGGTGGCTAAGGATACCAATGTAAGCACGCTTTGCGGCTTCGGTTGCCCGCTGATCCAACAGGCCCATTCGGTATCCGGTCACGAGAGCGGCACCAATCCCAGAAGATCCAGACGTATCAGGTTTCTTCCCTGCTTCATCAAGGAAATTGTCCCAGAGACCATCTGCACGCTGCCGAGATATCAATACATCAGCTACTTCAATCAAGTGTTCACAAAGTTCTGGGGCCGAGTCTTTTCCCAGTGTCTCGAGCGTTCTTGCCAAACCGAGAAAATACCAACAATTACCACGAGTCCAGTTCTTGAAACTCAGCTCACCCAACTCATTACGTAAGTATATATTTGAATCATGATACAGGGCTTCTCTCCTGAGACATGACTGAGTAATCGCTTTTTGAGCCAAATTTGAGTCGTCTAGCAACTTCGAGATAATGGCCATGGGGTAAGCAACCGTATAATTCCCTTCGGCAGAGATGAGGTTTCCATCCATGATCATACCCTTGGAATGTGTTTTTGATTCCCAGAATTCGATAGCCAGGTCGATTGAAGGATGGTCTGGATAGAAACGTGCTATGACTGCAACAGGTAGAGTTACTTCGATCCCTGTGAACCTGTTGTTCACTTTTTGACCCCGTGCGTTTTGATAAGAGAGAGATCGCTCATCTAGATAACGGCTTAACCAAAGTTTGATAGCATCCTCCCAATTTTTGTCAGGCGATTTTTTAGCTTGCTCAACCATGCCTTCCAGAACGCAGCCTCCCATCCAACCAAACTGGCAAAAAGACTCCTCACGCAATTTTCCCAGTGATGCTTGCTTTCGAATACCTAGTTCAGAATCGAGTTGGATAAATTTTGGACTTAACGGCGCTTCAGCCACAACCCAGACGTCTCCATCTCCAGTAATATTCTTTAGATAAATATCATGAATTCCTTCAGGAATCGGAATTCGGAGCTTTTGAGCATGTGAAATGTAGTCCCAGTGGACTCCAAAAGCCCAGCCACATGAACTGGAAAATTCTAATCTACTGAATCCACGGGAATCGCATGCAGTTGTCATGCTAAGAATACCTGAGTTCCGAGAGTTCCAAGAAAGCCTTGTACCTTGTTTTAGCATCACCGATTTAAATTGTCCCAAAGGAACCTGATCAGTTGCCGCTCCCTCCAGAACATTTGAAAAATCAACCGGTATTTCGTTATCCATAATTTATTAAATCAACGCAATTGTAGGTACAAGAGATAATAACCCTTGGATAAAAATCTACTGTTTTCATTGCCCAAAGTTCAGCCTTCAAAATAGTGTAGCTAATGCCGTCCACGACTGTCGAAAACTACCTAAAGCAGATCTTTCTCATTGCGCGAAAGAGCTCTGATCAGGTAGCCAGCATGGGCGCCGTTGCTCAGGCAATGGAAGTGGTGCCTGGCACAGCCACCACAATGGCAAAGAGTTTAGCCGAGTCGGGATTAGCTTTATATACTCCAAGGGTGGGCATCACCCTCACAGCCGAGGGACAAAAGATTGCTATAAAGATGCTGCGCAGACACCGGCTAATTGAATATTTCTTAGTCGAAACCTTAGGAATGGACTGGTCCGAGATCCATGAGGAAGCCGAGCACTTAGAACACGCCATTTCCGATCGAGTGCTCGAATATATCGACAAATTCCTTGGGCACCCCACGACCGATCCACACGGCGATGTAATCCCATCTGCTGAAGGGGAATTCCATTTTCGGAAAATAGAACCATTATCTGAAGTAGGAGAAGGCGAAGCATTCGTCATCGCTCAACTCATAGATCAAGATTCGAAATTCCTCCGTTTTGCTGAAAGCAACCAATTGGTTCCCAGTACCAACATGCGACTGATCCAACGCGACGAGATGGCGGCTTGCTTGATCCTGCAATTCGCAAAATCAGAACGAAAGATTACCCTGGGAATTCCGGCGGCCCAAAAAATTCTCGTGGAGCGCTAAGCTCCAAGACCCAGCTCAACTATGAAGATCATTTCTTGGAACGTGAACGGCATTCGAGCCGCTATGAAAAAAGATGCAGAAGCGGCCTTGTTGGGACTCGAAGTCGATGTGATTTGCTTGCAAGAGACTAAAGTCAACGAAGGCACACGTCCCGATGTGTTGAAAGAGACGCACCCCTTTCAATTCTGGAATTACGCTGAAAAAAAGGGATACAGCGGCACAGCTATTCTTTCGCAAACTGAGCCGATCGGGGTAATATTCGGTTTGGGTATCGAAGTACATGATACTGAAGGGCGTGTGGTCATCGCAGAGTATGCCGATTTTTACATCGTATCGGTATACACACCCAATTCTCAAAATGCATTGGCACGGTTAGACTATCGTATCGATGGATGGGATGTGGCTTTCCGCGAAAAAATGCGGGAGCTCGATGCCAAAAAACCCGTGATTTTCTGTGGGGACCTCAATGTAGCTCATGAAGAGATCGATCTGAGGAATCCCAAAACCAACCAAAAGAACGCCGGCTTCACCCCCCAGGAGCGACTGAGCTTGAGCCAGACGCTAGACGCCGGCTTCGTCGATACCTTTCGCGCCCAACATCCAGGCGAGCCAGACCACTACAGTTGGTGGAGCTACCGGGCGGGTGCACGGGCCAGAAACGTGGGATGGCGCATCGATTACGTCTGCTGTAGCGTGCGTCTATTTCCGCGCGTGGAGACTTCATTTATACATCCAGAGATTATAGGCTCAGACCATTGCCCCGTCGGAATCACTCTCAAGTAAGCTATGCCCATTTACCAATATCAGGTCATCAACGCAGACGGCTCGCCCGGTATCACTTTTGAAATCGAACAACGCATGAGCGAAGACGCACTTACCGAACACCCCATCACCGGAAAGCCAGTCAAACGCGTCTACTCTGCCCCAAACCTCACGACGCGCTACACACCCGGCGGCCTGGAGAAAAAACTTGATTCAAAGAACCTAGCACGCAACGGCTTCACCCGTTACGAGCGAGATAAATTAACCGGAACCTACCACAAGACAGCCGGTTCGGACAAGTCGGCACCCGATGTCTTCAAAGGGCCGAAAACGGGTGGATAGTAGTAAAATAAGAAACCGCCAAGACTGTGATCAAGTCGAGGCGGTGACAGACACAGTCGTAGCCAACGTGGTGCCAACGGTGTTCAGCGAGGAAAATTAGATTAACGCGTAGCTCATTGAATATTAGAGATGAAAGACCTGATGATCGCGATCTCATAAGTCATCGCTGCTGGCCAAACTAACCTTGTTCTCCGGCACTTTACTTAGCGCCCTTAGAAGAGAGCTTTCTTTTCACAATAAGAAGGCTTACACAGCTAAGGGAAATAAGGGCCCAGGTTGACGGTTCAGGGATTGCCGTCACTGAATTAGTGAGAGCGTCGAGACCTGCTTGGGAAGTGTCGATCGAAGAGCCGACAAGGACAAAGGCAAATCTGTCGAGGAATTTCCCGTCTTCGCGGTTTGAGAAAGAGAAGGTGTAATCAACATCTGCCAAGACACTGTAAGTGGTGGATGCCTCATTTGCCCATTCGAGTGCCCCTGTGTCTCCATAAAAATTCGACCGTGTGTAGGATCCAGTATATGCGCCCTCTGTGCCGAGTTCGTTGGGAACCCATACACTATCGTTACTGCCAGATTTTCCGCTTTCTCCGATATCATCAAAGGACCCAATGTAAGAGCGGCCGTAAAGCTGGTAGTCCCCTGCTTGGGAAAAGTTTATTGTGTAGGTAACTGTATCAACACCTGCCGCTGCGTCCGGTGTATCTGCGACTCCTTGAGTCAGTCCATGAGCCCAAACTCCAGAGCCGCCGCTAACACCAACGGGAGCGGTTACCGCGGTTCCAGCGTCAATGATGGACATATTTGAAAAAGTTTCGGCTAGTTCAGCTTCGAAGGCTAAGTAGTCTGTAGTTGTTTGGACTACCGTAGCAGCGCTGGCTTGCGCGGCACTCAAACCTAGAGCTATTGTAAATATTCTGTAGTAAGATAGTGATTTTTTCATCGGAATTCCTTCGGTTAACTGGATTGACTTCATCATAGACGGAATCCAAATGAGAGAAATATCCTTGAATACGAACAGGTTCGCATTCAAGGTTTGCAGATGGCTGTAACCATGGCAGAGATAGCGGAGCGTGCTGGTGTAGCTAAGGTAACCGTTTCTTTAGCCCTGCGGAATAGTCGTAAGGTGGCAACGGATACAAGGAAGCGTATCCGAGCTTTAGCTAAGGAGATGGGATATCGAAAAAATCCCGGGCATAGTGTGATCGCGAACAGGAGGTGGCGAGGTAATCGCAGGGCTGAAAGTCTATTGGTGGCGATATTATTCGAAAGTCGCGAAGCAGAGGGATACCAATGTAAAATAAGGGCCGAAGAGATCCGAGCGATTAAAGCTAGGGGGACAACCTTTGGGTATGAATTTGATATCTTTTATTTCTCAGACTATCCCAGTGCAAAGAGATTGGAAGAGGTGATGTTCCATCGAGGCGTCTGTGGGATTATCGTCGGTCTTTTTAAAAAAGATGCGAGGATCAAGGAAATGACATTTCAACATTTCCCAGGGGTGAGTCTATCGGCTGGATATTTTATTCCTTCAATTCCTGTGGTCCGTAACCATATCAGCCAAAGTGTCAGTATTTCTTTCGAGGCCTGCTTACAAAAAGGCTATGAGAGACCGGGGTTTTTAATTCCTCATTTATCCTTAAGTGAATTACATCGAGCCTCAATGGGCATGGCATTATTGAGCCTTCGGTCTGAAGGCTTACCAAGTGGCTTACTTTATGAAAAACAACTCGAACCTGACATGGTTCGAAACTGGTATCAGGAATGGAGACCGGATGTAGTGATCGGCTTGAACAGCGGATTGAAAGATTTTTTGACAAGTATCTCCCTACGTATTCCCCATGATTTGGGATATGTTACGATGAAAAAGCATAAAAATGATACTCTATTTGCGGGAGTGAAAGCTACGATAGAGGAGGTGGGAGAGGCTACGTTGAACCAACTCGATTTGCTTATTCGACAGAATCACTTTGGCCTGATGGCCAATCCTCCGCAGCTCTTGGTTACTCCTACGTGGAGTGATGGTGAGTCCCTACCAGAGAAGCATTCGGAAAGGAATGACGTGAGTTAGACATACTGACATAGGATAACACGCAAAAGGTTCAGCATACCAAAGAATTACCCGATGCACTCACCTCGGTATCGTAAGGCTTTCCCCCTTAGAAGAAGTACCGTATAAGTATCAACGTCATTTGCCCAGCCATCCGAGCCCCTTGGCATGCAAGCTCTGGATGTATAAACGATCCTCCGACTCGGTTACCGAGGTCGTTTCCGGGTATACGCCCGATGGATACTGCAAGTCTTTGAGAATGCGGCCGTCTTCGCCAAAGGCGATCACGTGGCCATATGGCTTGGGCAGGGGCCACAACACGCGCGGCAGACGAAACGTTATCGAACGCAACCAGGGCTTGTCGGCCATCCCGTCTACAAGCGAGCTACGCGGTTTCGTGAATCCCAGCCATATGCGTCCCTCCTTCCCGCGCATCAGGTTGTCAGGATAGCCGGGCAGGTTGTCGAGCAGCACCTGCGCCTCCGCTGACGGTCCCTGTGAGATATTAATATCCGCGGCGCTAACAGCGATCTTCCAGACCCGATAACGTCCGGTCTCGGCGACGAAGAGCACCTGCTCGTCTTCGGACAGCGCGACGCCGTTAGCGAACGATAGGCCACGCGCGACAACCCGCGTCGTGCCGTTTGCAGGATCGTGCTCAATTACGCGACCGGTCGCCGACTGCTCAAGGATGTCCAGAACGCTTGCATTAAAGGTTCCTCCAAAGTCCGCTGGGCTGAACCGCGTTGATGAGTCCGTGAAGTAAATGAGGCCATCGCGCGCGACCACCACCGAATTCGCATAACGGATCGGGTCCCCAGCGACGTTATCTACCAGGGCGCGCAGTTTACCGTTGGGCGCAATCGCTATCAGTCCTTTCATTGCGTCAGCGGCGATCAGGTCACCCGCAGCATCGAAGGCAAAGCCGAGCACCCGCCCGTCCGTTTCGGCGAAGATTTCCTGCATCGAACCGTCAGCATTCATACGCACTATCTTTCCGCTCGCTACAGCGGCGTAGAGTTTACCTTCAGGTCCGAA
Organism: Opitutales bacterium; assembly: GCA_013215165.1. Taxonomy (NCBI): domain Bacteria; kingdom Pseudomonadati; phylum Verrucomicrobiota; class Opitutia; order Opitutales; species Opitutales bacterium. The sequence goes on from JABSRG010000016.1 coordinate 19,667, forward strand.
TGCCACGTGTTCCGGTCCCTCCTCTGCTCCAAGATCAATGATCTCTAAATCAACCAGATTTTGGTTCACCGCATGGTCGCCCGTATAGCTGGGTGCCACCGGCACGGGATAGCTAACAGGTCTTACAGGAACTGGCCAGACCAGCAGGCAGGTCACGAACGCCAACAGCACGAGACTAACGAACCAGAAGACTCGGTTGCGTATGAATGGTGTGATTTGATTGCCTATAGCCACCCTCTTATCCGGTTTGTTTTTATAACTTTCAGCCTGGGATGCGTTTTTTTGACCACAAGGTTCTCATTATTTCTTGGTAATCGACAAAATATCCAGAACCGGCTCAACCGCCATCGTCAATCTCCCTCAACCACCAAAGTCCAGCCTTCGACGAACTGATCGCCGCCTTCCAGGCTGTTTGACCATATTCTTGAGCGATCTGAAAAATAGAGTCCCTCAGCACGTGGACTTAGCCGATAGCGGAGACGCCAATTCCCTGCTGGAAGGTTTGAAGCTCTGATAACCAAGCTATCTTCTCGAATCTCCACTTCTGGAATCTGGGCCCGATCCACCTGTTGTCCCAGGGGTAAAAACTCTACAGTCCCAATCACATTAACTGCGCTCGGCAGCCGCTCTCTGAGAAAAAGAGTATCCATGGGCTCGATCACTTCGATCGTGAGAGACACATCGACTTGGTCTTCTAATCCGATTTCAACCGAGTTGTCTTCAACGGTTTCGGCAGACTCGACAAAGCCGGTCAACAAGGTCGCTTGTCTCTCGACATAGCGGAGCTGCCGCGCCGTTTTCATTGGATTAATCCAAGGTCCGTCCCACACCGCCCAAACAGCACGGGGTTTTTGATCACCCACGACTGACAGCGAAATCGATGTCGTAGCATCGCCCAATCGACGACCACTTAAGCCTCCGATCTGAACCACCCCATGCTCCAACTGCTTCCGCTCTAATGAATCATCGATGAGGATAACTCCGTCCACAGTAATCTGAAAATCGGCGCTAGCACTCGCTTCTACGACAACAGACGAGAACAGCTTTTCGAGTGCGCCCCAAAAGAGTAAATTCTCGTTACCCAGTGTATCCGAATAGCGCAACTGAGGTGCTACGCCAGCATCGCTGAGGAACATTCTAGCGATATTTTGTTGTGACGGAGTAAGGACACTAAATTGAGGTGCGATTGCGGTTAGGCCCTTTCGAGACGCAAGTTGGTTCCAGAAATCACGGTCCTCGGTCAACCCATACCGTTTTGCCACGTCTGACAGGCATAAGATAGAAAGGCGTGATAGGCGCGCACGCATGCGCCACAGGCTCTGATAAGCTTGAACTTCCTTACGGCTCGGCGGATTCCCTGCGACCCCATCGTATCGAGACGATAATACGAATAGTATCCAGGCTCTGTCGTCGGGAAACAAAGCTACATCCTGGGCCCTATCGACCAAGTAGGCATTCAAGGCATGGTAATGCTCATCAGAACGCCCAAGTGCAGTCCAGATCAGGGCAGTCAATACACTAACCGACAGATTTGTCCGTTCATGCGCGACGAGGCTCATACCGCCCTCTACCGATAAAAACTGCTGCCAGCGATCGCCCAGGTAATCGGTCCCGCGTTGATCAATCACCTGGTCGCGTAGTAGATCCAAGACAGTGCCATCTTCACTGGGTAGTGATCGTGTTACGACGACGCGCATCAAACTCCAAATATTCGGTGCACTCAGTAGATGACTCAAGGGCCCGGGCACTCCCCCTCTATCCAATTGCCAGATTCCATTTCCTACGTCCTGCATGACCTGGAAACTACTCGATCGTGCCCGTCGCGGATGAATGCTCACCATCTGACTCGCAGCACGCCGCCCTCCTTCAATGTATACCTGAATTTGTCCCATCTTCATCGAACGAAAACTAGGGACAGCGATGTCCAGAGACACCCTGCCTGCCTCCACTTCGTCAGGAGAGATTACTTTTCGTGCTAACTCCCTACCATCCGCTTCAAAAACCACATTTAATGTCTGCCCTTCATCCAAATCCCCTACATCTATTCGAGCCGAAAACGCATCCCCCCCACGCACGAAATTTGGTGCCCCAATATCAATCTTTGCGGGTTCTTTGATGGTTATGAGGGATGGTTCATCGCGATTACTTTCAAGAAAACTCAAAGCATACTGACCGGTTGAAAGTACCGGCACCTGTCGTTGATTCCCTGAGACAAACACTCCATTTTCCGAGACGCCGAGAGGATAGCTTATCCGCTCATTTTGACGGGAATTAGGGGTCGACAACTCAGGTTCCAAAGCATCGCTAACATCGGTTCGAGCGACATAATATGGAGTCCGCCCAAAAGAAGTAGACCAGCGGCTGGACTCATCAGGACTGCTCTTCCTGCTCTCCCTCAACACATCGCGCCACATTGGGGAAATAGATAGCCATCCGGTTGCCCCATCCATACCCGTGAGAACATCGCCGGTCTCGAACTGCCCTAAATCTGCGGGACTCAAGTCAAGCTTTCCCGTTGTCTCCAAACTCTCAAATGGAAGCACCTCGCGTTTAAACTCCGTACCATCGAGATAACCTATTTCAATCGATCGCGCCTCATCCCAAACTTCTACAAATCGATCACGAGTAACACGCACCACTCCACGATCGACAGCAAAGGGTCGCATTTCGTGAGCATCATCCTCTCCCTCCAGCTTGATCCAAACCTGTTCGATATTCTCTGGAAGGAGCAGTATCCCCGCGTTTCGACCAAGAGCGGGAGCCGACGATGGTCCAATCCAGGAAATAGCCTCATTCGACCAACCGAATGACACCCATTGGTCGGGGTCGAAACAGTAGACGGAAACCATCTGCGAGACTGGATTACCAGCGTCATCAATGTCCGTCCATGTCACTTCATAGAGCCCTGGATCCTCGATTGCTACTGTATGCATTACAGGGGCTTTTCCTATAACAAAACGTTGAGAAAACACTACTTCCCTTCGATAGCGTGAATCAACGAGTCGATACGCATCATCCTCACTCGATAACCAACCAGAAAAAATACCTCCTTTACGGCGGTCTTTTCGATATTGCTCCCCAGTCAGCTGGCGCCCTTTTCCGTCCAACCAGACCTCTTCTAAACGCTTACGTTCTACGCGAAGGCGCCCGCGCGACCGAACTTCTGGACCTAGTGGGCTCTTCGCAGACACTTCTATAGAAATCGACTGACCGGCTAAAACTAATCGCTGGTCGACACGCAACTGTGGTTCGTACAGAGCGGGATTTGATACAAAGGCCAACCAACCGGCAGACACCGCACCCGACTCAGGGGATACATAAATACAATCCACCCAATACTGGGCCAATCCGACATCATTGCCTGCCTCCCCAATGACTGGGATCAATACGCGCGATTCTCCCAAAGCATCTGTCTCTCCTTCAAAAGCATTCACAAAGCGCCATCCACCCGTCATGGGTTGATCTCCCAACAAAGCCTCAGGCCCCATAGGAAACCATCCGGAGACTGCCTGTTCACGGTCGCCAAGTGGCTTGCGATAGACGCGGGCTGAAACCGGGACGGATGATAGAGTCACTCCTGATTCATCGGTTACTCTCATTAAGGCTCCTACGGTCACACCAGGTCGGAAAATCCATTGCAACGGTTTGTTATGATCTGCGCTCTCCATCGTAACCTCCGCAGATATTTGTGGCATAACCACGCGTTGAAACAACCAGTGATCTCCAATGATCTCATCACCATACACGTCGATAAACTCTATCCTGTAGTCCCCGGCTTCTAGTGCAGTTTCAAAGACTACATCAATCACACCGCTAGCAGGAATACTCTCTGTCAAGACGCCGCCTGCCACGCGTTGACCCATCTCATCTGTGATGGTGTAAGCGATCGGTAGTTGGGCAGACAGATCATTGCTCAAAGCAGCGTCGAAGAAAATTCTGATAGAACGCTCATCATCGATGAATAGCCGCTCCGCCACGACACTCACTTCCCACTCAGGCAGCGAGATCGAGCGCTCTGCAACCCTGCTCTCCGCAATTGCCCAACGGTCTTCGTGATGTACCAGAGTGAGTGCGCGCGTCACATGTCCAGGGGGAAACCTGCTTGCTATGGAATCGAGATCTTTCACGGCGCGCGTCTGTAACTGCCAGTCCGATGTATTCGTCGCATCCCAGCGACCATACATCCATTCCTCAACAACGAGATCTTCTCTAAACACCTCATTTTCTGCCGTATCGAGCACCGATAACTGCTGGCCCGAGAAATCGAACACAGACACAATAGCCAGGTCAGCAACTTGGATCAGTTGCCTCTTCGTAGATCCACCTTCCGTGACAACTTCGACGAGATAGAAACCTCGCTGGGCAGCTTGAGGTAGAACGATGTCTCTTTCCTCAAGTCGGAACGGATTGTCGTCCAAATCGCGCACGATCTCCAGCTCAAGCAGACTATCCAAGGCCTCGATCGACACGGCATCCACCCAGGTTGCCTCGCGGGGGAGCCCTCGGAAATCAAAACTGGCAGCAGTGGGTATACGGTAGAGACGTAACACCGCCGCACCTACATTTCTCCACGATAAAGCAATCTCTACCTCCCCTCCCGGCAAAAATACATGGGGCACCTTCAGCTCGACGACAGGGCGTAGTAAGGCACTCAATCTGCCAGCAATTTCTCGCTGCATCGATAGATCTAATACTTCGCTCTTCTGTAGGGCCTCATACAATACAACGGCGGCGGCCTGATCTGGATTTGCCTGTAATTCGCCGTCAGCAGAGAGCGTTGGTGTCCCCATATCCTCGAGCCAGCGCGCAAGGAAGAAATTCGCATCTGCTGACCATGTTGCCTGACCTGCAATGTTGAGTGCGGTCTCATAATTTTCCCTTACGCGGAGAATCTCAGCGATGGTTGCATCTGTATCATGATGCGCATAGAGCGCCTGGTAGAAAATGGCTAGTCCACGATAATCCTCCGATTCCGCAAGGCGTACAAACTGATCGATACGCTCCGAGCCCATCGTCTTCACCAGTAATACAGGATCTAGGACTAAACCTGGAAACGGCTCTACAAGCGCGCGAGACATGAGCGCGCAGAATCGCGCCCGCGCCCACTCGATATCTGTTGAGCTACCTAAGATCTCGAACGCACGTTCCCATGCCTGCCACGTGAGTGAATAATCAGCGTCGAGGCCCGAAAGTAAACGCCCGTCGCCTACAGCAATCCACCCATCAATCTCGAGATCGCGATCGATAAACCCCTCTGTTTGCTCGGAATTGAGAGAATCGATCAGTCTTTGCTCGGCACGGGAAATGGAATCGAGATCTGGATCGAGTGCCAGTCGCGTCAGGGCATCGAGCTCACGAATACGCGTTTCGACTTCGAAATTCACTAGATCACGGCTCCCGACCCCTACTGAAATCGGCTCCGCCTCAACGGGCGCTAAAAGAAGCGGATCCGTTGCCTCAACCGGCTGGCCCAAGCTCACAGAACCTCTGACCCACAGGGCACATACGATGGCCAGACAGAGTCGATTGATTATCTGTGAAGATGTTAAAGTCATTTCACGCTCCTAATTGGTTGTAGCAAGAGGTCAAAAGTTTCCCCATTCCGAGACCCACTACGGCACATTCCTGTTCGAAAAAAACTTCTGTCGCGTTCAAAGAGTCCACAGACTGAGCACATGGAGAAACCAGAAATAGCTCTGATTGGCGATGTGTTAGCCGTTAAGTTTGCGGAAGGCACGGAATGTTTTTTCGAGGCGCCTTTTCTGCGGGAACATTCACCGAGTGCCGAGCTACGTGGCGAGTCTGACTTATTTGGCAATGTGCATGGCGGCACCCCCGGCGCACGCTTTCCTGACGCTAAATTCGTAAATTTTCAGTGGATTGGAGGCTATGCTATCCGAATTTTTTTCGCGGATGGGCACGCATCGGGGATCTACTCGTTCGCTTACCTCTTAGAGCTGGCCGCGCGTCTCGCCTCGCACGGCCCCGAGGCTCCTGGGGAATAAGATTTATGAAACAAGCTCCATTAAGCGTCGGCTCATCACACCGTTCCCTTAATTTACAAAACTACCACTCATGATCTTGTCTGCCCTCTCTCGCTACACGCATTGGCTTCATGGCCAATGGCCCTCCGGAATACCTGAAAAGGGACCAGAGGTTGCAGAAGATGGCAGCACTCGATTAAAGGGTGTACGGGTCGTCGGTGATTTGACGGGCGTGCCCCTGTTAAAGTTTTCAGCGGATACCGGCGCTAAGGCGATCCGGTCTTTTCTCTCGGAAAACGATTTTGAGAAAAACAGCCAAAAGACGGATGTGGATGTGGCCATTATCGGGGCCGGAGTCTCAGGCATCTCGGCAGCGATCGAGGCTCACCAAGCCGGCTTGAACTATGTGGTTTTAGAGTCGCAGAGTGCTTTCTCGACCATTCGCAATTTCCCAAAAGCGAAGCCTATCTACACCTACCCCACCGAAATGGTGCCCGAGGGCCAGATGCGCTTCGAATCCAACGTCAAAGAGGCCCTCATCGAAGAGCTCGAAGAGCAACGAGTGCGTTTCGGCATCCAGACCGAACAAGCACAAGTCGATCATATTGAAGAGGGGTCAAGCGCCCTATCCGTTCATTTCAGCGACAACCGTCAGCCCCTGACAGCTCAACGCATTGTCGTCGCGATCGGACGCACGGGTAACTTCAGAAAACTCAATGTGCCCGGAGAGGAGCTCGACAAGGTAAGCAACCGCCTAATCGACGCCCAGGATTATACCGGAAAAAGGGTCATCGTCGTGGGTGGCGGCGACTCCGCACTAGAGGCTGCTATTTCCTTAGCCGAAGCAGGAGCAGACGTGTCACTGAGCTATCGTAAAGCAGATTTTCAGCGCCCGAAACCGGATAACATCGAGCGCATCCAGACTTTAGCGAGTGAACGACGCTTGAAGCTATTTATGGGATCGCAACTGGAGAGAATCGAAGAACAGCGCGTTTTTCTCAAGCAAGGCGATCAGAGCGTGTCACTGGAGAATGATAATGTCCTCGCCCTCATCGGTCGTGAACCGCCACTCGAGTTTTTCCGTCGATCCCGCATCCCCATAGCTGGAGAGCGCACGGCTAAGTTTTGGATCACAGCAGCGCTCTCTGTCCTTTTTTTCACGCTGATGTATCACTGGACCAAGGGGCTGTGGAATCCTGGATACCTGAATCCCAGTGGACTGGCCTATACCCTGACTTCTCTGGGGGGATGGCTGCACAGTCAAACGGAGAGCCCGCTGCATTTTCTCCATCACCTGAAAGTGGCCCTGAGTCAGCCTGGGTTCTATTATTCAGCAGCCTATTCTGGTCTCGTGACGGCATTTGGTATTCGGCGTATTTTAACGCGTAAAACACCCTATATCACCCTGCAGACCACGAGTCTTATATTGATACAGGTCATACCGTTATTCTTCATTCCATGGCTGCTCTTACCCTGGTCTGGAGCACATGGCTGGTGGACGAGTGGAGGGATTGGACAATGGTTGGGCGATAGCTTTTGGCCCAATGGTGAATACTGGCGCGCATTCGGCCTCGTCCTCGCATGGCCCCTTTTCGTCTATAACTGGTTCACTGCTGAACCCATCTGGGGCTGGCTCATCCTTGGGTTTATCCAAACCTTTGTTATCATCCCGTTCATTGTGTTGAAATGGGGTAAAGGTGCCTACTGTGGCTGGATCTGTAGCTGCGGCGCTTTAGCTGAAACAGTCGGCGATCGCCACCGCCATAAAATGCCTCACGGTCCGTTTTGGAATAAATTCAATATGCTCGGCCAAGCCATCTTGGCCTTTGCCCTCATCACATTGTTATTCCGAATACTCGGCTGGATCTTCCCGGGCAGCCTCTTTAACGCAGGATTCAAATGGCTATTCGAGTCCACCCCGCTGCTGAACTATAAGTATTTCGTGGATCTCTGGTTGGCCGGGGTTCTCGGAGTAGCGTTCTATTTCCATTTCTCCGGACGAATCTGGTGCCGCTTTGCTTGTCCGCTGGCAGCATTAATGCATATCTATGCAAAGTTCACTAAGTTTCGCATTTTTGCCGACAAAAAGAAATGCATCTCTTGCAATGCCTGCACCACGGTCTGCCATCAGGGGATCGATGTGATGAATTTCGCCAATAAAGGCGAAGGCATGAAGGACCCAGAGTGCGTCCGCTGTTCGGCCTGTGTCACCGTCTGTCCTACAGGAACACTCAACTTCGGCAGTTATGATTCTTCAGGTAAGCCAAAACTTGAAAGGCTTTGGGCCTCTCCCGTGCAGATGCGTGAGGCCGCAGTAGAAAAAACGCCTATAGACGCCTACATGGAAGCAGCAGCAAAGCGGGTAAAATGACCGGAGGGAACGGACCCAAACCATGCATTGAGTGTCCTCAGGGGCTGTCCATAAGTGTAGCTAAGCGAAAACGAACCTGATGAAGACCAAAAAGATACTCTGGAACCTGTTTCACGAAAATTTCGATGTCTCTCGTGGTAACAAAGCACTGTCAACAGTAGCGACGGAGTCGAGCGATACGACATTTAGAAATATATATGAGCTCTACTCCGATTTTAAAATCGATGTCGACCAGGAGCAGCAATTGCTGACCGAACACGATCTGATCATTTTCCAGCATCCCTTTTATTGGTATTCTGCTCCCTCCCTGATGAAAGAGTGGGAAGATAAAGTGCTCACCTACCGCTTTGCTTACCCCCCTTGAGATGGAACGGCTTTGCACGGTAAAAAGTGGCTTTCAGTCATCACTACTGGGGGCCCTGAATGGTCCTACAAATTAGGAGGTTATAATAACTTCACAATGTCTGAGCTACTCCGTCCACTTCAACAGACCGCCTACTTATGCGGTATGGATTGGCTCTCGCCTTTTATCGTTCATGCCGTCCTCGATGGAGACTACGGCGCAATCAAGGCAACGGATGACGTCGCCATGCAAGGAAAGGTTGAGGAGCTTAAAGCTTATATCGACTCAATAGATTTTGATAGCAGTCATAGTCTCGCTCCCGTTGCCACGCCGCATTATCTAAAGAAAATCAGCTAGGGAGTCATCCACTCTACCGTCTCAAGCAAAGTATCTTGGGCGCCACGAAATCTGACAGGCGCCGTTGCGACTTCAGCCGGTTTGCGCCAATGAACCTGACCGTATTGGACGGCCACATCCGGATGTCCGACCCAATCCATACCCGTATGCCGACGCAACCAAACAGCGAAATCAGCAGACCAATCTGGGATCTTCATCACGCGTTCATTTCGGCCTGCGATTGACCGTGTCATCCGCGCCATGGTGGCAAACTCAAGATACTCTCCACCTGCAAACCAAATTACAGGTTCATCTGCGGCTTTAACTATGGCGGCAGCGACATCATCGACATGCGCGACATGTGTTCCACCGTCAGTGATGAGCACCCACCTCTCAGCGATCCATTGCTTGAGCGTTCCGCAAGTGACTTCAGCTACATCTTCGGGGCCATAGACTTCAGCCGGATACACGACGCTTAAAGCAATATCCGATGCCTGACATGCTTCTCGCAGCCAAGCTTCTGCATCGAGCTTGCCACAGGCATAAGGCCAATCCGTCGGATTTAAGTCAATCGCCTGGCCTCTCTTCTCTCCTCCAAGCGCTGCAGCCGAAGAGACCATAACAAGTCGTTGCACCTTAGCTTGAACTGCTACGCCATGCGCCCGTTTTGCTGCTGACATAACACTCTCGTAGACTTCGGGCTGGCCTAATAGCTCCCAGGCCGAGGGTCCTGCCAGGTGCACCAGGGCATCGGCCTCGAATCCTTCCGGCACGCTCCAATCGGGTTCCAGCCAATTTCCTGGCAGCCAAGACACATCGCTGTCGTGCCCAACGCCTCCTCTTGAAACGCCAAATACTGCCTCACCGCGCTCTCTCAGCTCCGCCACCACGCTGCGTCCGATAAAACCAGTGGCACCTGTGAGCAGCCAGCGCATACCCTAGTCCAAATTATCGTGCCCACGACGCAAGGTGCTATTCCCACGCACAGACACAGCCTTGAGTAGATAGAGGACTTCTTCGGCAATATTGGTAGCATGATCGGCGATCCGTTCGATGGACTTGGATACGAATATCAATTCCATCACTGTATCGATGTCCGCATGACCATCGCGCACCAAGGCTGTAAAGCCGGCAGCATTATTTCGATTGATTCGATCAATCTCCTCATCGCGTTCACAGATAGAAAGTGCCTTTTCGACATCTTCTTCTACAAAGCAGTCTAAAGCGCCGTTGAGCATCTCGACCGTAATTTGGCCCATAGTCGGTATGTCGAGGAGCTCGGGTATTTTTCCCTTAGACAGCACGCGACGACTGCGTTTGGCGATACTCGTAGCTTCATCACCGACACGCTCTAAGTCATGGCTCGCCTTTACAGCGACTGTTAGCAAACGCAGGTCCGAAGCAACCGGCGCGCGCAGAGAGATGTAACGTATGGCCTCATGATCGATCGCATATTCGAGCTCGTCGACCTCAGCGTCTTTAGGAATCACTGCATCCGCATATTCGAGATCATTATCGACGAATGAGCGTATCGAAAGGTCTACCATCTCAATCGCTTTCTCCCCCATCAACAACAGCTTGGAACGCACGTCTTCGAGCTCCTCGTGAAAATAGCGCTTTAAGTTGTTTACTCCTGGTTTCATCAGCCAAACCGTCCAGAGACATAGGATTCCGTGCGCGGGTCCTGGGGATTCATAAAAATATCTTCCGTGCTCTGATACTCGACAAGGCCCCCGTCATAAAAGAAAGCGGTTCGGTCGGAGATGCGTGCTGCCTGCTGTAGATTATGTGTCACGATAATTATCGTGTAGCGCTGTTTCAGGCTATTAATCAATTCTTCCACACGGGTGGTCGCCACGGGATCCAGTGCCGAACAGGGCTCATCCATGAGAAGAATCTCGGGATCGGTAGCCAAGGTCCGCGCGATGCACAGCCGCTGCCGTTCTCCGACCGAAAGTGTCATCGCACTTTCATGTAAACGGCGCTTCACATCATCCCACAGCGCCGTGCGTTTGAGACTCTTCTCCACCGCGTCGTCCAAAACACGCTTATCCCTGACACCCACAATCCTCAATCCATAAGCAACGTTATCATAAATGCTTTTGGCAAAGGGGTGTGACTCCTGGAAAACGATACCTACCCTACGGCGCAATGCGATGACGTTCTGCTCCTCATGCATCACGTTGCGCCCTGCGATTTCGATATCTCCAGCAAAGTAAAACCCATGAGTGAGATCGTTCATACGATTGATACAGCGGAGCAATGTAGATTTTCCACAGCCCGAAGGACCAATGAGAGCGGTTACAGAGTTGCGTGGGAAATGAATGTTTAAATCGGAGAGAACCCGCCGCTGATTAAAACCGAAGCTAAACTGTTTGAAACGAATATAATATTCAGGATTCCAAGAAGGGGCTTCTCTCTCTTCCGAGGTGGCGATCTCCGCCCGCAAGAGAGTTGTAGGCATAGCATCTGTGCCGCCACTGGATTCAGCCTCATTTGTATCCTGTTTAGATGCCATAGTATTAAATGCCCTGCACGCGCCGCCGCGAAAGAAGCGATCCACGTATCAAGATGGCAGTTAAATTTATCAAGACAATCATTAGGACCAAAACCAGTGCTGTCATAAATACAAAAGGGACGGCCTCTACACTATTTGCCGAGTGAAATGTTTGGTCATATACGTGATAACCCAGATGCATAAATTTTCTATCTAGGTGCACAAATGGAGGCTCCGCACTCACCGGTAGATTCGCCGCGAGCTTTGTCACACCCAACAACATTAAAGGAGCTACTTCACCGGCGGCACGGGCAACAGCGAGAATGAGCCCAGTGAGTAATCCCGGGGTCGCATTGGGCAAAACGACCTTCCAAAGGGTTTGCCAACGCGAAGCGCCCAGGGCCATCGACGTTTCCCGGACGTGGTTTGGAACGGCTTGGAGAGACTCTTCGGTCGTCACGATCACCACGGGTAGAGTCATCAAAGCCAAGGTGAGCGATGCCCAGAGCACACCTCCGGTTCCCAGAGTGGGTGAGGGCAAATTTTCAGAGAAAAACAAGATATCGAGATTGCCGCCTACAAAATACACAAAAAACCCAAGCCCAAAGACACCATAGATCACCGAAGGCACCCCTGCTAAGTTATTCAGGGCAATACGCACGCCGCTGAGCAATGGACCAGGACGCGCATATTCATTAAGATACACCGCCACAATCACGCCAAGAGGGGCGACGATCACACTCATTACCAGCGTGAGGAAAAACGTACCGAAGAGTGCCGGAAACACACCGCCGACGACCGAGCCCCCGATGGGATCGTCAAGAAGAAAACCTACCACCCGCTTGGCGTATAGCCAGAGCTTCTCAATGCCGCCAATGCCATTTACAGGAACGGCATAAAGCACAGCTTCAACATCGATCACGAAGGCCTCACCACTCGCCAAACGCCCAATCAATTGGGTCTGGGATAAGTCATTCCGGATATCCAAGATCCGATCCAAACCCGCCTGGAGGGCTAAAGCATTATTCTCACTCAATGGAAGCTCCCGCAGTTGTATGCGACGAATCTGTGCTCTCAACTCACGCGCGATATCAAGTTCAGCATCCACCTTGTCTCGAAATTCGAAGTCCGTCGATTGGGCCCATGCCTCCCCATCGCGCCAGATAGCATCCAGATAAATTGCTAAGCGCCGTCCTTGTGCATCTTCGATATACCAGGCCTCATCCGCCGGTTCGATAGCCTCGATACTATCCCCTTCTATCGTCTCGGCTACAAGCCGTCCCTGGGCATCAGATAAAAGAATAACCGGGGTCTCTATGCCCGGGCTCTCATTCAACGAGTAGGGAAAATCGAACCCCAATGACACCCGCCCGTCATCCAGGGTGTAGCGATTGAGGTCAAATAACCACAAGGCCGGTAATGCCCAAAAAACGAGCGCCATGAAAATGAAGCAACCGACACCTAGAATACCGACAAAGGCTCCTGCGAAGGGAAGGGTCTCCAGCCGATGTGATGTGAAATTTTCTCGGATCGGCGGGTTATTTTCCACGAACAGCTCCCTTCCAGATTTCACGCCTCAAATAGTTTTCACGGAGCAGCGCGGCGGCCGTATTCATGATAAAGGTAACACAGAGCAAGCCGAGGGCCGCCACGAATAACACGCGATATAGCGTAGACTGCTGCGAAGACTCGGACAACTCGATCACCAAGGTAGCCGAAACAGTCCTAAATCCCTCGAAAAGGCTCATTCCCGTAGTCGGCATATTGCCACTAGCCATCACAAAAATCATCGTTTCACCGATGCACCGACCGGCACTGATCAAGAGAGCCGCGAGCAAGCCTGGAGCTGCCGCTGGCAATACGATATTCACGGCAGTCTGAATACGACTGGCTCCGAGACTCAACGATGCGCGCACTTGCTCAGCCGGCACATGCCGCAACGCATCGTCCATGAGCGAAAACATAAAAGGAATCGTCGTGATACCCAGAACAATCGCCACCGATAGGGAATTTCGTTGCTCATAGGGAATGCCCAATACCAATTCGAGCCAATCGACTAAACTAGCCCCCTCGGGCAGAGCGAAAAACCCCAAAAAGGCATGCTCGATAATCGGCGCAGTCAACAGAGTTGCCAGGACGATTAAGGCCGCTATACCCACCATCCAAAGCAGTTCACCACGCCGACCCGGATTAGAAGGTAACCAACGCATCAACCTGGGCCGTAAAAGCATCACACATAGCAGGGTCGTGACTACATAAACGATGAACAAGATTACCTCAGCGAGGTATCCCTCGACTTTCGGACTAATCCAAAAAGCACAAATCACCCCCAAAACAACGGAGGGAACAGCACCGATGAGCTCGATGAGCGGCTTGATCCGTCTTACAAATTCACTTCTCGCGATCTGTGAGGTATATATCGCTGCAAACAGCGCAATGGGTGACGCGAGAACTAAAGCGAGAAATGCTCCCTTTAACGTGCCGACGAAAATAGGGACGAGTGAATAATGTCCCTGAATCTCCCGCAGGCCACTCGATGGCTGCCACTGATCCGCCGCCGTGCCATCACCTCGCGGCTGCGAAACCAAAGCCCCAAAAGAAAAGTCCAAAAAAGCTCGCTCAAAGGGCGTAAATGCCAAACCCGATGCGTGCAGGGTCCACACACCGCCGTCCTTACCAGTTAGCTCCGCCGAAATAATCGGCTCAGGGGCATGAAATGAAGCAAGACGCTGGTCCAATGATAGATTCACAACATGACACACTTCCCCGGAGAAGAGGAGGCTGGACGCACTAAACTGGCTACTCCTCCAGCGCCACTCCCCATATTCCGAGGACTCGTCGAAATGAACTGCATGCCAAGCCCAATCGCGCGCGCTATCCTCAGCCAAAAGAAGGCCCCCTACCCGGCCCGCGACACTGCTTCCCAACACCAAAATACGCGAGCCTGCGTCGAAACCGAAACCAGATGACCTATCGCCTACACCAGAAAAATCGGCAGTGTCCAGCCTGCGCGCTTCATCTTGATCTATGAGCCAGAGGTGGTGTGTTTGGTCGCTGAACTGTAAGGCCAAGCCCCGTAAATCTGAGGATAAGTCAATGCGCTCCACTGGCTGATCGAGATCCGCGATCTCCGTAACCGAGCGGGATGCTGCAGAGTTTGATGATGAATCAAGCACATGAATGATCGCGGCGGATTCCGTAGCATTGTCGGCCTCAACCAATACCACACGCTTTCTTTCGCCAAAAACCGCAGCGTCGATGGCCAATACCCTTCCATCGCCCTCGTGGATAATGGACTCCTCTACAACATCGGTCTCATCAGTCCTGAAAATCAATAATTCCCAGACTTCTCCGCTCGATGTTCCAATCCATAACAAATCGCTGGATGACCAATAGGCCGAGGCAGTGATCTCTCCACCACCGCTCTTCCATAAGGGTGCGACCACACCATCGCTGCGCACGCTCCACACGTCCCGTTCAGTGATTATCAAGGCTTCATCCGGATTTTGATCTACATGAAGAGCTCGAACATCTGTCGGATCCCAGCGCTCGGTCAGCAGCACTGTCGTTCCGAGCGCAATAGGCTGAACGAGGGGCAATACCTGGAGGATCAGAAAGCCAAAAAGAAAAACAAAAAGGCCCAGACAGCCGATACCACCGATGATGATTATTCTGCGCATCCAGTTATCAACACGGGTTATCGATCTGATCTCCCTTTCAGTAATCATGGCGCGTCAAATACTTCCGGAAGTTTCGATGAAAGTTCATCCAACAGCCCATCTCCTGAAATGGGGAAAAAACCGGCTTCCAAGAGCATCCCCTGGCCTTGTGCAGATAGAACGAAACGAACAAATTCGCTCACGGCTTCACTCTGGCTCCCCGACTTCGCAGCCGGGATGTAGAAAAACAATTCACGAGCTAAAGGATATTCACCAGACACACAGCTTTCGAATGTGGGGTAGAAATAGCGCACCGCGTCTCTGGAAATCGGGAGCACTTTCACATCACTCGTTTTGTATCCGATACCCGAATAACCCACAGCATAGCGATCCGCACCAATCGCCCGCACCAACGCGCTGGATCCCGGAAATTCCTCGACACGGCGATTAAAATCATCGGCCAACAATACCCTGTTTTTGAAAAATGCATACGTACCCGAGGCCGCATTGCGTCCGTAGCGCGACAAGGAAAATTTCCCAAAGTCCCCTTCGAGACCCAGATCGGACCAAGTCCGGTAGCTCATATCTGCGCTGCGTTCTTCAATAAATAATTCCCGAAGCTGCCGCAGTGTGATTTGCTCCAGCGGATTGTTACGATTCACATATACTACCACGGCATCGAGTGCGATGGTGATCTCGAGTGGAATGCTACCGTGGCGCTGTCGGTGCTCGGCCAGCTCGCGTGACGACATCCGCCGACTCATGACACCGATATCAATCGTTCGCTCCAAGAGAGCAGGAGGCACCGTAGATGAGCCTCTGCCCTCAACGCCGATGTTGACCCCAGGATGGAAACGCTGAAAAACATTGGCCCACGCACTGATCACATTCGTCAACGTGTCTGATCCGGCGATCGCCACATTACCCACCACGGTGGCACCTTGCCCATAGTCGCCCCATCCTATTTCCTCGGATAGGTCGTCGCTAGCACTCAATCCTCCAAACAAGATGATGAGTAAAACAAACTGACGCCACACAGCCATCATTCGACCTTCTCGCTCAAAGAGATCAGGGCATCCAAGTCTTTGAACGCCGAACGCCAGTAAGCCGTGGATGCCTCCGAATCGATCACCTCATCAAAGAGTGCGCGCTTTTCTTGTTTCAACTGCTCAATCTTCGCCTCAACCGTGCCCTCGGTGATCATACGGTAGACGAAAACGGGCTTATCCTGACCGATGCGGTGCACGCGGTCCACCGCCTGAGCCTCCACGGCAGGATTCCACCATGGATCCAATAGGTAAACCGTGTCGGCGGCGTGGAGCGTAATGCCAGTGCCGCCCGCCTTCAGGCTTACCAAAATCACCGCTGCGCCCTCATACTCTTGAAAACCCTTCACCGGCTTCGCTCGATCAGCGGTCTGTCCCGTAAGCGAAAAAATCTTTAGTTGCGGCACCTCTTGCTTGAGCGCCCCCTGGACGTTGTTGAGCAACGAGACGAATTGTGAAAACACAACCACCTTGCCTCCGAGAGCGGCACTCTCCTCCAATCTGCGAACTAGGGCATCAATCTTGCCACTATTCTCCAGATTGAAGTTCTGGTCTGGCAATAAGCCAGGATCACAGCAGACCTGACGCAGACGGGTCAACACACTGAAAAAGTGTAGGGCTTTGCTATTTACTCCATCCCACTCGTTGCCAATCGCTTCCTCAGCCGCGCGAACGATAAGTTGATAGTGGCGGCGCTGCACCTCGGTAAGGGGACAGACCAACGAGGTTTCAAGCTTGGGCGGCAAGTCCGGGGCCACGCGGTCCCGCGTTCTACGTAAAATGAACGGTTGAAGCTGGCGGCGCAAACGATCGAGGTATTCGAAGCGCTCTTCCCCTTCGAGTCGCTTATAGAAATCTCTACGCGTCCCCAGGATACCGGGCATTAAAAAGCGAAAAAGTGCCCAAATATCTTCGGTTCGATTTTCAATGGGAGTCCCCGTCATCGCGACCCGGTGACGTGCGTTGAGCTGATAGCAAGCCTGGCTGACTTTGGCGTCTGGGTTTTTGATGTATTGGGCTTCGTCGAGCACCGCATAGCGGAACTCAGCTTTCGCCAGATTAATACGCTGACGCCGAAGCTGAGAATAGCTTGAAAGCCAGATATCAGGCTGTGAGCGAGCGCTTTCAGTAAATCCTGCTTTACCCAGCACTGCCGTCTTCAACTCGGGATACCAGCGCCGAATCTCGTATTGCCACACCGGAACCACACTCGCGGGACAAACGATGATATCGGGCAAATCATCGTCTCGTTCTGCTTTCCGGAGTAACGACAAAACCTGCACAGTTTTCCCCAAGCCCATGTCATCGGCGAGCAATGGATGGCAATCATGTTGAGTCAGAGTGTGCAGCCAGGTAACGCCACTCTTTTGATACTGGCGAAGAAACTTGGGTAACACGAGCTCATCGCCATCGGCATGACGAATTTGCTCCATCCAATCATGAAGCTCGGAATCCATTTTTAAGCTCACAGGCTTGATCCCAAAAATGGAGAACAACATGTATTTCGGAATATCCTGGCCACCCCCATTCTTCGCCCCGGGTGCGCCCCAGAGCTGGAGGGATTCTAATTGTCCGTCGGAAACATCAACGGCTCCGACTCCCGGTAGGATATGCACGCCTGCCCGTTTGTGCGATAGCTGTTTAATCGATTTTCGGTCCAGCTTCGCCTGCCCCACACGTATATTCCAATCGATCTTTAAACCGCTCCTGCGCTCACTCTCTCGGGCACTACCCCCGATTTCTAGATACTGTGTCCCCTTCTGAAGCGCTATGGCCGACTCATGAAACTTGAGTTCAAAATGGTGCTCCCAACGGCCTTTATCCTCTGTTGCAAAGAGAATCATCCGCCCAGCTTCCGTCAGGCTGAATGCCTTGCGCTTTTTTGAGAAATGGAAGCCAGCTTTAAGGGCCAAAGAGGTTAGCCGAATCATTTGCTCCCGCTCCTGATCGTTTCTAGGGCTCACACGCTCGTCTGTGTCTCCAGAAAACACGGATATCCCCGCATGCTCACTTCCTGCCCAATATGGAAGCAGCCAAAGTTCTTTATCCTTTAGGCTGACCTCGATACGGATTTTTCGAAATTCCTCAGGTGGTTCCTGATTACGCTCCCCGCCTTCTTCATCTGCCTCATCTTCGGAATCTTCGGGTTGAGGTTGCTGCTTCTCAGGAGGGAGATCCGGTATCTCGTCTACGACCAGCTCTTCTATTTCATACATAGCTGCTGCATACAGCTTTCGTGAAAAAGCAATGTCATCGGTGGATGAGCGGAAGGTCAGCTCATTTTTGTCGAGAGCCACGACGACATAATATTCCTCGCGCCGCTCCATCCTAAAATGGACGATCGCATCGTCACCACACAGCTCCACATCGCCGACCACACCTTGACGATAAACAGAGCGCCCGCCTTCTAACTCCTCGGGTTTGAATAGAGGCTCCCAGTCCTCTGGCAACCGATCAAACCATGCCTCCAACGCTTGTGGGTTGTATATCCGTCTACCCCTCATCTATCTCGCCGTATTTCTTGTCCTGCAAATTCTTTCCTAACCCATGGATCTTCGGGTCTGTACCGACCAGCGGTAGACATCCGCATAGTCTTGAGCAGACTGCCTCCAGGAAGAATCACGCGCCATGGCCCGCAAGCGCATCGCTTCTATCGCTTCAGGCCGACGGTGATACACATCATGAGCCCACTCAATGGTGTGATAGAGAGCATGGTCACTGCTTTCATCAAAGCGAAACCCCGTGCCAGTTCCTGCTTCCGGCACATAGGGATCTACGGTATCGGATAGGCCACCTGTGTTGCGCACCACGGGAAGCGTGCCATAACGCATGGCATACATCTGAGTAAGCCCGCAGGGCTCGAAACGACTGGGCATAATAAGGAAATCTGAGCCGGCAATCAATTGATGGGCCAAAGGATTGGAAAACCCGATATACACCCCGACGCGTCCCGGATAGCGACAAGCTGCATCGGAAAATAAGTGTTCGAGGTGCGCATCTCCCGTCCCGAGAACGGCTAATTGCATATCAGTATGCTCCATCAGGCCGTCGATGATGGAAGCCAAAATATCGAGTCCCTTCTGCTCAAATAAGCGAGCCACCACTCCAAAAACTGGTTTGTCGGAATTCACATCGAGATGAAGCGTCTCCTGCAAAGCAGCCTTACACTGAGCCTTCCCTCCGATATCTGCCGAAGAGAAATTCGACGTAATGTGCGGATCAACCACTGGATTCCACACGTCGGTATCGATTCCGTTGAGTATGCCGATCAGGTCAGCCGCACGATATTTTAGAACAAAATGAAGGCCACAGCCACCCACTGGGCCTTGGATCTCGCGCGCATAAGTTGGACTCACCGTCGTGAGCTTGGTGGCATGGTATAACCCCCCTTTCATCATGTTGACAAAACCCATGCTCTCGAGACCATCCGGGCGAAAATAGTCCGCGGGAATACGCGCATGATGGATCGTTTCTCGGCGAAAAATACCCTGAAATTTGAGATTATGGATAGTCATCACCGTGGCGACATCCTCCATTTTAGTACCGCGTTCTGAGGTATTGAGCATGACTGGAAGCAGCCCAGTCGTCCAATCATGGCAGTGGATCACATCCGGTTTCCAATCGAGAAAATAACAGAGATCGATCGCCGCTCTGCTCAAAAAAGTAAAGCGCCGGTCATTGTCTTTATGATCGCCCCAAGGGCCCGCATACACCTCCTCACGCCCGAAATACTGCTCGTGTTCGATGAAGTAGAAAGTGGCTGCAACGCCGGGCAGTGTCACTTGCCAAACTTTACCATATTCCGCCCCATATCCCAGATTGACGATCAATACCCCTGGAAGCTCTGTCCAATCCCCCAAGCGCTTCACGCCTCCATAGAGCGGACAGACAATTCTCACATCATGGCCTAATGCTCCCAACTCTTTAGGCAAGGCACCCACGACATCAGCCAATCCGCCAATTTTTATAAACGGATCCACCTCCGGGGTGGCCATGAGAATCTTGAGCGTATCGGTTTCAGATCCAGCAGACATTTGGCAAACAGACTCGACTATCCAATTCTGGAGTCAAGAGCACTCGGAGCTCAGATTAGAAGCGTAGAGTGATGGCGACAGCCATTGCTTGACTTGAGCTTTGATCCACCTCTTGGCAATCGCTCTCGCGATCACCCTACTAGACATCAGTATGCCCCGCACTTCTGTTCACACCAATCACCGATACTTTGTAGAGTGATCGCGAGAGCGATTGCCAAGGGGCAGGCAGATACTCAGTTCAAACAACGGACATCACTGTCATAGCTCTCCCAGCAAATCTGCAGCAATTCCGAAGCGTAGGTTGTAAAACGAGTGAATAAATTCGGTCGTCCCGACATAATCGGCAACTGCGACGATCGTAGCCAATGCGGCTGGATAAATATCCGCGCGAGATGCTGGAAGACCCGGAATCGTTAAGCGATCGTTCAATGAGACCTGCGAGATTTGAAACAAAAGGTCACGTAGATCCGACACGAGTAAAGATGGAAGACTCGCTTCCGCAGATCGTCCATCGCGGGCTCCCAAAATCAAACGTGAGACCGAAAACCCACCACCAGTGCCAACAACCAAACCAGGATGGCTCCGCCGAACACCTGCCGCCTTTAGCACATCAAAACAATGGTCCCAGATATATTCTAGCGCGCTTTGATGAACCGGTTCGTTTATAGCAGGAATGAAACGCTCAGTTAAACGCACGGCACCCAATTGCATGGACACCGCGCACTGCACCTGCCCCACCCCAAATTCAATATACTCCAAACTTCCTCCACCCAAATCAAAGATACAGAAGTCGGGCTGGTTGCGGACTGCCGGATCGCAGGCCAAACCCCGTGCAATACCCAAGGCCTCTTGCTCTCCACTCAAAATAGTGAGCGGGATACCCGTGACTGTTTCGACCCCTTCAGCAAATACACACCCATTACCTGCATCCCGCACAGCACTCGTCGCCACGATCTTCACCACAGACGGGTGATAGGCTTTCATCGCTAGACAAAGCTGCTCGACAGCAGCGACACCGGCCTCCATCGCATCTTCGGACAAAACCGGGCTCCGGCTATCGATACCTGCACTGATGCGGGTTTCAGCGGTCCGCTCAAAAAGAGTCTTAGGAAGCCCATCTATGCCGCAGCCAGCAACGAGGCATTTAATCGAATTGCTCCCGATATCAATCACTCCAACCGATGGATCGCTGCTCATCTGAAGATATTGGTTTAAAATGGGATCACAAGTCGAACCCTTGCCGTGCAACGAGAACTACGAACTCGCCCTTCAAGGACCCCCGATTCACTTGATCACGCACAGTACTGGCCGGACCGGTATGCACAGTTTCAAATTTTTTGGTGAGCTCGCGGGCGACGCAGATAAGTCTCTCAGAGCCTAAAACCGCGACCAGATCGTCGAGCAATTTTGATATACGGTGCACGGACTCATAGAGAATAAGAGTCCAAGTATCATCAGCATGCTCGGTAAAAAATCGCTGCCGCGCAGCCTTCTTCGGCGGAAGGAATCCCACGAATAAAAAGGAATCAGTCGGTAGACCCGATACTGACAGTGCAGTAACAGCAGCTGATGGCCCCGGAACCGGCACAACGGGTATGCCCAGTTTGCGGCATTCGCGAATCAGACGAAAACCTGGATCGCTCACTGTAGGCGTTCCAGCATCTGCAACCAATCCAAGGGATTGCTCATCCTGAAGCGCCTCGATCCAACGGGGTGTGTCGCGCTGCTCAGTCTCATCTCGATAGCTGACCAGAGAACGGCCTTCCAGGCCACTTGCACTAAGCAAGCGTCCGGTGACGCGTGTATCTTCACACAAGAGTATGTCCACTGACTTAAGGCATTCCAACGCACGCGGCGACAGGTCTCCCAAATTACCCAGTGGTGTGCTGACGACATAGAGGCTGCCTCCGTGCACGGAAGAAATTTCAGATGCATCCATCCAGCCTACTGCCCCATTTCAATCAACAATCGCTGACGCTCCTGACTCGGCACAGGAACAAAGTCTTGTTGTTCCAAGTTTTGTGCGAACCCATCGCTCAACATATAGCGGATCAGCCAGACCAAATCGCCTCTACGGTGCTCAGCCGTCACAAGGTAAAAGGGTAAAACGAGTGGATAGTCCCCAAAAAACACCGCAGATTCTGTCGGCAAATACCCTGGAGTCTCCACCGTGCGTGCGACTGCTATCTGCCGAATGCCCGACTGCTCCGGGATGCGTTCCCCGATGCCTAACGCGTTGGAGTTTCTGCGAAGCAACGCCTCGAGTGCATCACTTTCATACAGCCGTTCTATACTAGAACTAAATTCCTGGTTGTTCATCCCTACCGCCCGAAATAGGGTATCAGAAAGAATCCCGACACCCGACAAAAGCGCAGGTTGAATAGTCCGCGATGCCCATTCCTGAGTGAGGCTAAGGTCTCCCCAATTTTGGATATTCTCACTCCCAGACTCACCAAAAACATCAGCCAACCGCCCAAGGGTAATTTCACTGATTCGGTTACTCTCGTTAACAAATACCCGCGACACCTTATAAGCGATCGGTATTGCG
This sequence comes from Opitutales bacterium, assembly GCA_013215165.1. NCBI lineage: Bacteria > Pseudomonadati > Verrucomicrobiota > Opitutia > Opitutales > Opitutales bacterium. Next base: position 42,485 of record JABSRG010000016.1, read on the forward strand.
ATGAGAGGTTCAGCCGGCAGGACCTCGCCATGCGGTATCGCAACGACTCCAGCCTGAGCTTCTTCTAAGCGTATCTGAGATACCGCAGGCAAGCTTCCGTTCATATCAAAACTCAGCACGACACCTTCAGGACCTGGAACAGCGCTATCCCTCAAGACCTGCTCCAACCATGGAGTCATGAAATCGGATCCGACAATTCTGACGGTCTGCTCATCGGCTGCAAGGGACAGACAACAAAATATAAAAAGGGAAAAAACGCGGGACATAAATCTTAGGGGCATAAAACAGCGTGGAAGGTAGATAGTTCAATCGCTTTTCGGGTCAAGTTCAGGCCACTGGAGCAACTTGCGGTGCAGGGTGCGTCGACTGATACCCATGAGTTCTGCCGCTTGTGTCCGATTTCCACGCGCTTGCATGAGTGCATTCCGCAGCAGCCGCTTCTCGTTTTCAGACTTAGAAAGCGATGGCCCGTCGTGCGAATCGCCAACACCTTGCGACACACTCAGACCGCCGGACTGAACTAATGATTGCTGCGGTGAATCGACGACGAGTCCCGAACCGAGGTATTTCGCATCGAGATCGTATTCCTGAATGGTCTTCCCGGACTTCAGCACCACCAGGTTTTCGCAGAAATTGCGCAATTCTCGAATGTTTCCAGGCCATCGATAGGCAGCTAAGACGCGCACAGCGCCTTCAGTAAGCTTGACCGGATTCAACCGATTTTCCTGTGCATAAAATCCAATGAAGTGTTCGAGCAGCGGAAAGATATCCTCCTCCCGTTCGCGCAGAGGCGGCAGCGTGATCTCGACTACATTGAGGCGATAATAGAGATCCTCACGGAAATCGCCTGTGCGTACCATATCGGCGAGATTCTTGTTTGTCGCAAAAACTAAGCGGACATCGACAGCAATCGGTTTTTGGCTACCGAGACGTTCGAAACTGCGGGATTCAAGGAAACGCAGGAGTTTGACCTGGGTTGACGCATCGATCTCGCCAATCTCGTCCAAAAAGAGCGTGCCGCCATCCGCCGCCTCAAAGCGGCCGATACGTCGTTCCATAGCGCCGGTGAATGCACCTTTTTCATGACCAAAAAGCTCACTTTCTAAAAGATTCGCTGCGAGCGCTGCGCAATTGACAGCTAGGAATGGCCCACGGTTGCGTTCGCTATTTTGGTGGATGGCCTGGGCAAACAGTTCCTTACCGGTTCCGGTCTCACCGGTGAGCAGAACAGTCGCTTTGGTGGGTGCGACTTGTTTTACAGTCTCTATCACCTGATTCAGGGCAGGGCTGTCTCCGACGATCGATGTGAATTGGTATTTCTTGTCCAACCGCTCGTGTAGCTGGACGTTTTCTTCTTTGAGATTGCGCGATTCCAGAGCCCGTTGAATCAATATCTCCAGCTTTTCCAGATTTACCGGCTTGGGTAAAAAATCAAAAGCCCCCCGCTTCATAGCCTTCACCGCAGTGTCTACACTGCCATAGGCAGTCATCATAATGCAGACGGGTGGGTTCGGCATTTTCAGACACTTGTCGATCACCGTCAGACCACTCTTTCCCGCCATACGCAAATCAGTCAGCACAACATCGAAAGGCTGACTTTCCATAAGGTTAAACGCTTCCTGCGCATTTGCAGCAAGATAGACATCATACCTATCCTCGAAATTGAGGCCCAAGCCCTCACGGGTGTGCTTTTCATCATCTACTATGAGCAAGCTGGCTATCATACAAAAACAGTCCTAACGCACCTCACTGAGTTTTGCCAAACTCGGAGTGACAAAATTTCCCAGTCCTCAGAAATTAACGATCCCCGAAGTGCGCGTGATCAGCTAAAGCTCAACCCGTAGGGTGACGGTGATAACTGTTGCCTGATCTCAGTATTGACCCGCCCGTTGCCAATCGCTCTCGGAGTCGCGTATCGATATAAGATGGTAGCCGTGGGTTTTTAACCCACGGTCTTGATTGCCATCTACGAGCAAGAGGGAACAGATGTAGCCGCCGCGCTCTGTCGCCGTGCCCCTATGACCTGGATCGGAACAACGGCCCCCGCCCCGACAGAGCGAGGCGGAGATAAAAGAGGCAGTTGAGGAACTATCCCCGTTGTCTAAATTCCACCCAACATGCGAAAAGGTGCACGCTGCTGATCCAAAAACGGTTGAAGGTTATGCCTCAATTACCGCGATCTCTCGCACAATCCGCGCTCAATCCTCGTGGTAAGTATACCCACGCATCCCCACCTCAAACAGCGAGATCAAGCTTTTGCGCTCTTTGCTCGTGATCAGCTTTGACCGGACTGCCGCCTCGGCCTTTTCGCGGAATGTTCGGATCATCGCACGGGGATCGTATTCCACATACGACAACACGTCAGATACCGAATCCCCCTCGATTTCGCTCGTCAGGGTGTAGCTTCCGTCATCATCCAGACGTATACTCACGACATTCGTATCGCCCAAGAGATTGTGTAAATCGCCTAGCGTCTCTTGATACGCCCCGACTAGAAAAGCCCCGAGAAAATACGCATCACCGGGTTTCCAGTCGTGCAAGCGCAGGGTCGAGGTGATCTCTTGCTCGATCTTAAATTGGTCTATACGGCCATCACAGTCACAAGTGATATCTGAAATCACCGCATTGCGTGTCGGCTCCTCGTTATGTTTGTGGATCGGAATGATCGGGAAAAACTGATCAATGGCCCAGGCATCAGGAAGGGACTGAAAGACAGAGAAATTACCATAGTAAATATCAGCTATAGACGCATCCAGCTCCTGAAGCGGTTCCGGCACATACTCGAGGGTACGGCAAATTTTCGCAACCTGGGTAATAATACTCCAAAACAATGCTTCAGCCACGGAACGTTCACGTAGCGAGATTGAGCCGTGTTTAAATAACTCCCGCAGCTCGTCACGGTAATAAAAGGCGTTGTTGTAACTCTCCTGAATAGTCTCAGGAGTCAGTTTCTTGAGAACCTCGTTCAGGTTTCTTGTCGAAGTATGAAGATCCTCAACATCATCCGGCAACAGCTCAGCACAACGATCTTCGTCAAACTTAGATACATCCAAGACATTGAACAAAAGCACTGAGTAAAATGCTACCGTCGCCCGACCCGCTTCTGTGACAATGACAGGATGGTCGATCTCATGTTCGTCCATAACAGACTGAACTACCTCAACGACATCCCGACAATACTCACTCAACGAATAGTTAGCCGAGCTCACCGCGCTGCTCTTTGAGCCATCATAATCGACCGCAAGCCCTCCTCCGAGATCGAGAAATTTCATACCTGCACCCTCTTTCACCAAACCGGCGTAAGTCCTACAGGCTTCCAGTACAGAATTACGGATGTCTCTGATATCCGGCACCTGACTCCCCAGATGATAGTGCAGCAATTCGAGGCAATCGAGCATGCCGACAGAACGCAGTTGATCCACCACCCGCATCGTCTGCGCAGTATTGAGTCCAAAAACGGAACGATCACCCCCCGTATCGGACCAGTAACCACTGGCCTTCGAAGTAAGCTTCACGCGCACCCCGATATGCGGCCGCACGCCCATCGCTCGCGAGCGTTCAATAAGAATGCTGACCTCACGCGGCGTCTCTACGACCAACATAGGATACAGCCCGATTTTTTGGCCACACAGAGCGAGATCTATAAACTCCTGGTCTTTATAACCATTGCAGATCAGCAGCGAACCAGGATTTTTGAGGTAGGTCAGCGCTGCCAAAAGCTCTGCCTTCGACCCCGCCTCGAGGCCATGGCCCAAGTCCTCCCCGAAGCTCGTAATCTCTTCAATGACCTGTTGCTGCTGGTTTACCTTTATTGGGTAAACGCCACGATAGGAGCCCTGATAGCCAAAGGCACTCATAGCATTTTGAAATGCGCTATACATGGCCTTCAGACGTGCATCGAGGATATCGGGAAAACGCAACAAAACCGGAGCTGCGATCCCCCGGTCTTTGAGACCACTCACGATCTCCATGAGTGAGATACCCGGATCGTCCGGAGTCTGCTCTCTTTTTGGAAAGACGAGCACTTCGCCCCTATCCGAGATGTCGAAAAAACCGCGCCCCCATTCGTCTACCGCATAGAGTTTCTTGGCCGCGACGCGATCCCAGGCTCGTTCACTCATCGTAACAACCTAGCTATCTGAAACCCGGCGACGTCCCTCGAGCGCATTGCGCAAGGTGGCAGCATCGGCCCCGTCAATACCCCGACTGCTCGGCAGTCCAAATCCGATGCGCGTTACATCGACAACGCGCGGACCCACCACTTCCTCTTGAATATAATGGCAGGTAGCTTCCGATTCAATATCACTCGCCAAAGCAAGGATGACCTCTTCGACCGAGTCCCTATCAATCCGGGCTTCAAGATTCTCAAGATTCAGGGCATCCGGACCCACGCCATGGATCGGAGACAGACGCCCATGCAAGACATGATAAGTCCCCTGAAAGGCACCCGAACGCTCCATCGCAATCAGATCGGGAATATGTTCCACGACCGCGACCACCTGCTTATTGCGCGACGCATTGGCATAGATTGCACACACATCGCCATCCGTCATATTGCCTGTAACGGGACAGCGCCTCAGCGATTCCAGGGCTTCTTGAATCTCTCCACACAGGCCGAGTGCCGCCGAACGGTCCTCAGTCAACAAGTGCAGTGCAATACGCTCAGCGGAACGATAGCCAAGCCCGGGTAACCGCTTCAGGCGCCCGACGAGGGCATCGAAGACTGGATTCATTTTCTTCCAGCAAAAAAGAGCTACATCATTCCGGGCAACTGGAAGCCCGCCGAGACCTTACCCATCTCTTCCTCATTCATAGCCTTCGCCTTCTCGGCAGCCTCTTGGACCGCAGCCAAGATCGTTTCCTCAACAAACTCGGCCTCTTCTTCCAGAAATTCTGGATCTAACTTGAGTGCCTTAAACTCTCCATTTCCGCTGATTTTCACCTGGACAGCCCCGCCTCCCGCCGAGATGTCCAACTCCTTTGCAGCAAGTTCTGCCTGCAGCGATTCCATCTTACGCTGCATTTTCTGGGCTTGTTTCAAAATCTTTCCGACGCCGGCCATAGTGAGTATTTAATGAATGAGTTAACTGGGTATACGATCACCACGACTAACACGCGAAAGCGACTTGGCAATGATCCATTGATCAGGAACTCGCAAAGGGGTGCGATTGAGGGAACAAGAAGTTTTTCGGGTCATTGTTCAGATTAGATCGACAGAGAGAAGCGACAACTTGCCATCGCTCTTACTTTTTGAGGCACGCAACCGTGCTCCATGCGCCGCGAATACAGGTATCCTCTCCAAATTGTTCGACAACCGGATCTTCAAGAAACAGAGCATCGTCCATCGTGTTCGGCCCCAGACCATCAAAGGCAGGATAGGCCTGAGCATCTCCGATAACCTTCGGTGCAATATACTGAATAAGGTAGTCTATGGCGCCGTGCCGCATGAGAGAACGCATTAAGCCACTGCCAGGTTCGATCATTACCCCAGATACACCCATGTTACCCAAAGTCTGCTTGAGCGTAGCCCACTCCACATGCCCTTGTGCATCTGTTTTCACCGCTACGACTGCACCTCCCTTTTCTCGAAAAGCCGATAAATACCCGGAGTCCTCAGCCCATGCATCCGTGGACAGAACGATGGTTCTATCTACAAAGGAGTCATTCAACAAACGAGCGTCAGCGGCTTGATTTAATTCGGCCTTTATATCGATTACAATTCGTTGTGAGCACGTCTCAGGCTCTCCAAGCCGTCGGATCGTCAGACTTGGATCATCGGCCAACACTGTTCCGGAACCCACGAGAATGGCCGGAAAATAGAACCGCCATTCCATAACATTTGCCCGAGCAATCTCTCCTGTAATCCAGCGGGAATGTCCTGTGCGCGTCGCAATTTTACCGTCCAGCGTGGTTGCGATTTTCACTGCGAACATGGTTTCATTCTTATGAACCATGCGGTGATTGAACAGCGGATTCATCCCGTTGCAGGTGGATGCTAGAACATCCGGGACCACCTCAATACCTGCGTCGCGCAGGATAGTCAGTCCCTTGCCCGCATGTTTTGGATTCGGGTCGAGGGTCCCTACAATTACCCGACTGATACCCGCCTCGATAATGCCGTCGACACATGGTGGGGTTCGCCCGTGAGTTGAGCACGGCTCCATGGTCACCACCATGGTTGCCTCAGGCTTCGGCCGCCGACCCAAGGCCTTCAACGCCTGGCGCTCTGCATGCAATTCGCCTACCTTCGGATGAAAGCCCTCTGCGACGATCTCCCCATCCTCGATAATCAATGCCCCGACGGCCGGATTAGGGTGTGTCCGCCCCCATCCACGCATGCCGACTTCGATCGCCCGTCGCATCCACGCCTCATATTGCTCTAAATCAGTCATCTCAGCCACGAACAAAGGGATTGGTTCGCTTTTCACGTCCTACCTCAGTTTCAGGACCATGTCCTGGATAGAGGATTGTGCTATCGGGCAATGAGTAGATTTCACGTTTAATCGAATTCAAGAGCAGATCCGTATCGCCACCGGGCAAATCTGTTCTCCCTACACTTCCCGCGAAAATTGCATCCCCGACAATCGCTACCGCGTCCCCTTGCGACCAGAACAGGAGACTCCCAGGACAATGGCCAGGAACATGACGCGTCTCCCAGTCTCGATCTAGGAATTGGAGCTTCTCGCCCCCAGAAACCCAACGATCAATTTTGCCCGATTCGAATTTCAATCCGGGTAATGCGTAAGCCGCCATCAACTGAGGCTGCTCAAACATCACCTGGTCGTCTCGGTGTCCCCAGGCAGGAATGCCCGCTGCGTTAAAGTGATGCAGATCGATCATGTGGTCCCAATGCCCATGGGTCATCAAAACCTGGTTCAAGGTTAAGCTCTCTGCTTCACAAAAACGGCTCACCTGGTTATAACTATCCAGCGGTGTATCGAACAAAACCGCCTGCTGCGTCGAGCGCTCAAAAACAAGAATTGCATTGGTAGCCGCTGGGCCCAGTTCGAATATTTTAAATTCCATATGGTCGAACCAACGCCTCCAGCGCGGACCTGCAAACGCATTTTGCGCTTTCCTCTCATTCTCTAGGGGCCTTTATTCTCGGGCTTTTCAAAATCATGGATACGCTTAAATTTGCAGTTCTGCCCGGAGACTACATCGGGCCCGAAGTTATGGAAGTCGCGCTGGCGGTCTTAGAGAAAGTTGCCGCTCAAGACGGATTCGCTCTCGAATATACTACAGCTGACGTCGGTGGCATTGGGATAGACAACCACGGAAAGGCACTTCCGGACAGCACTCTCGAGCTCTGCAGGCAGGGTGACGCTATCTTATTTGGCTCGGTCGGCGGACCTAAGTGGGAAAGCTTACCCCCCAAAGAACAGCCCGAGCGCGCCGCCCTCCTTCCCTTGCGCAAGGAATTCAGCCTCTTCGCAAACATCCGACCCGGCCTCTTGTTTCCAGAGCTCGTCGACGCCTCGCCTTTAAAGACAGAGCGCATACCCGATGGCATCGATATCGTATGCATCCGTGAGCTTACCGGTGGGATTTACTTCGGCCAGCCTAAGACAACCGACGAGCTGGGAGACGGCGACATCCAAGCCGTAGACACTATGGTCTACAAAAAGAGCGAAATTGAGCGCATCGCCTGTGTGGCAATCACCGCCGCGCGAGGCCGAGGCAAGCGTGTCTGCTCGGTAGATAAGGCCAATGTTCTCGAAACGTCCGTCCTTTGGCGCAAAGTGGTCACTGAGCTATTTGCTGCCGAAGCTCCCGATATCGAACTATCTCACATGTATATCGATAACGCGGCTATGCAGATGGCTCGCGACCCAAACCAGTTTGATGTCGTCTTTACCGAAAACATGTTTGGAGACATCCTCTCCGACGAAATGGCCGTCATCTGCGGGTCACTCGGCATGATGGCATCGGCCAGCCTCGGAGCTACCAACAATCGCTTCGACAAGCCCTTTGGCCTCTATGAGCCAGCTGGCGGCACCGCACCCGATATCGCAGGTCAAAACCTGGCTAATCCGTGTGCACAAATCCTCTCCGCAGCCCTCATGCTGCGCTATAGCTTCGGCCTTGAAGCCAGTGCTCAAAAGATCGAGCAGGCCGTCGAGAGCGTCGTAAAAGGTGGCACCCGAACCGGCGACATTGCCTTTGGTCGCGAAGCAGTGTCTACGACCGCCATGCGCGATGCAATTTTGGCGGCACTGTAGGGCTTTCTTGGGTATACCGAGCACCAGTTCAGCATTAGATTGGCAAAGCAAAGTTGGAGCTTGGGGTCCCCTGGGCTAATTATCCCTCCCTGCCCGAAGCCAAGCGCTGATTAAGGGGTGCGGGTTTTCGGGCCGGGATTGCATCTGTGGGACGAATAGTGTTCCCACAAAGAATGTATGTTCCGTCAGCTCGATAATACGGAGCTCTCCCTCGGCCCACACCCCTAATGTTCACAAACCTATACAATCAATTACCAGAGCACGCCACGCGTCTCTAAATCGAGCTCCAAAACACTATTTAACCCGGATTATGCGATAGCAGCTTGAAGGTGCAAGATATTGATAGAAAGGAGATTAAGGGAGCCTCAAGACGGCTCCATGGGATTTTTTATGGGTAAATTTAAGGCTCTCTCGGCGATTTAATGATAGCCGTCCAGTCCACATAGCTCGGAGCTAAGACTCTAAAAAATCGATATCAAAAAGTCGGGCTGGTGATCGATTTAAACCGCGATTTGAGATTTCAAAGGGCTCCCTTTTGTGCTGTTCTAAAATATAGAACAATGAAGTTGACACGATAATTCTATATATTAGGACAGCATTAAGTGAACAATACCCTTACAAATGGCCTCGCACTGCTTTCGCTAATAGCAAATAGCGGAAAGAGTCATGGTGTCACCGAACTGGCTCACATGTCCGGTCTCCCAAAGAGTCACGTTCACCGTTTGCTTCAGTCGTTAGTAGAAGCCCGATATCTAGACAAGGATTACCAAAGCCGCTATCGAATAAGCGTGGGAGCCCTCCGCCTCGGCCGCGAACTCTTGCGCAACATCCCTATTCGCCAAACCGCCCTCCCGGAAATGTTAAGTGTCGCTCCACGCGAATCTTTATCGCTTACCTTGGCCCTTCCATTCGGCTATGAAGCAATCACCGTCGCTCATACTTCACCGGATGGTACTGTGCGAGGACCGATGGAGAGCATTGGTAGCGTCCTATCCAGTCATGCCTCCGCGAGCGGAAAGCTATTTCTAGCCTATAAAGAGGATTCGGAACTCCAGGAAATTTTACCTGAGCTGATCTTCGAACCGTTAGGCCCAAATACGCACAAAGATGCATCCAGTCTTCTTGACGATCTAAAGCGAATACGTGGGCGCGGCTACAGTATCAATAACTGCGAAAACGGTTTCAATACCATCAGCCTTGCCTGCCCTATCACTGATCAAGATGGGAAAGTTTTCGCAGCCCTAGGCTGCTCCGGTGCGACAGAGTCGCTTCCACTGAAAAAAACCGATCATTTTGTAGGCGTTCTAAATAGCGCGATAAACAACATTAGACTCAATCTAAAACAAGAAATCACATCATTATGATAACACAGACCTCACCCCTCACTAACGACCTGATGACCGCTGAGCATGTTCGCCAGTATTGGGAAGAGGGTTATACCATCATTCGAAACGTTTTCTCAGAGGCTGAGATTGAACAGATACGCACAAGTTGTGATAAATGGAAGTTTATGGGAGAGCTTTTAGGACGCCATTGGCGCCGCCAGAATACGATCATCTGGGTAGATGAGGACCCAGACGTGGGAAAAACAGTCCGCGGCATGCAATGGCCCTCCTATCACGATGCAGTTATGGATAAATTTCGCACAGACCCACGTCTCCTGATGATAATTGAACCCTTGATCGGCAGCAGTGTTAAACAAATCATTAATCAAGTGCATTGGAAGCGCCCAGGCTCCAAGACCTCATGGGCACTCCATCGCGACGTGCGTAGCAGACAGCCCAGTTCATCATTCAAAGAACTTTACACGTCTTGGGTACAGACCGGGATCGCGATCGACCCGCACATGAAGGAAAATGGTGCGATGCAAATCGTACCCGGCAGTCACAGAGACATCGAACATGACCCTGATGATCGATCCGCTTGGATGGCGCCACAGTATGCTAAGGATAAGCGCATCAAAGATGTGGAATTGGAACCTGGTGATGTCGCCTTGTGGAGCGCCTACACAGTGCACGGTGGAGGATTTAATACTACAAAACATCTGGACCGACGGCTCTACATCAATGGCTTCATCACAGCAAAAAATTGCACACGCGGCGAATGGGCATGGAGAGAAGGACGCACCTGCGGCCTATTTGGCGAACAGGCGCTGATTCAATTCGAAGAAGTAGATGAGATCCGTCATGCGTTCTACGCCTCTGAACTCAACCGCAAAGAGATGATCAGGGACTAAATCAAGCTTCGGACTTTATGCGTCTAAAAAGACCAAACATACTTGTCATCCTCGATGACCAGCATCGACATGATTACCTCGGCTATACCGGTGCGAATTTTGTCAACACACCTCATATCGACGCGCTTGCACGAAGCGGTAGGGCATTCAGCCACTGTTGCACGAACGCCCAAGTCTGTGGCCCGGCGAGGATTGCATTAGCCACCGGCTTGGTTCCCACGCGCACACAAACTCTTTCAAATGCTGACGCTTTATTGTCCCCCTCTATACCAAATCATTATCAGCATTTTAGGGATCAAGGCTACCGCGTAGAATTAGTATAGGCCGCCACGACCTTTCAAAATCAGGAGCCCCGGGTAGTATTCATGGCAATAGACCTCTAAACTATAGTTATGGATTCACCCGAGCATGGGAGGTCGAAGGTGGTATGTCAGCCGCAGCAGATTCAAGCAAATCTGGGGGTGCAACTGGCCCATATAAACAATACCTGAAGGAACACGGCCTACTCCAAGCCTACGTCGATGACTTTATGGATCGCAGAGAAAAGGGATGGATTGTGGGTGCATCACACGACTCCGTCCTCCCCTATGAACATCACCAAGATGCCTTTATTGGGCGAAAAGCGGCCGAGCGGATCGAACATATAGAGGACGACTTTCCCTGGTATATGTTCGTGAATTTTCAAAGTCCGCATGATCCCTTCGATCCTCCTACATCCTTAGCCGAAAAATACCGGCACGCTTCGATGCCTCCACCTGTCGAGCCAAGCCTACAAAACAAACCCAAACGCGTTGAACGCAGACACCGAAATTTTGCGAACGCAACCAAAGACGATATTACGATCGCCCGTCGCCAATATTGCGCCAAAATCGAGCTAATTGATGACCAAATTGGACTGATTTTATCCACCCTGGAAGCTACCGGAAAGATCGATAATACAATCGTTGTCTTCTCAAGCGATCATGGGGAACAGCTGGGGGACCACGGACTCTTTCAGAAACACACCGCTTACGAATCATCCATGCGGGTGCCGCTTGTAGTTGCTGGGCCCGGTATCGAGCCCGGAAGAAGTGATGCCCTTGTGGAGCTATTCGATCTGAACCCAACCCTAGTCGAGCTCGCCGGCCTAGATGCTCAACCCAATTTAGATGCCCTGTCTTTCGCACCGATCCTCAAAGGCCTACAAGAGCAGCATCGACCCTACTGTGTTACTTGTCAGCATGATTACCGGGGCCTACGCTCACGAACCCATAAGTATATCGAATCCTACGGTGATCATGCAGAGCTATATGACCTGACCACTGATACCGATGAGTCGTACAATTTAATCGATGAGCAGCCTGAGTTAGCATCTGAATTGAGCCAGCGCCTCGCAGAACGCCTGGACACTTGAGAGCTGACAAAACTTGATAATAATTTCACAGGCATCAATCGCTTATATTAACCAAAACCCGAGCAGGGTATGACCAGAAGTGCGGGGAGAAAAATTTCGAATAATCGCATTTTATAGTGTACAAGCGTTCACAAGTCTGAAATAGGCTTGGGATGGCATCTAAAAAATCAGACCGCAAACAAGAGCGTATTCAGACAATCATAGAGCGCTTGTCCGAAAACGATCTGCTCCTAGAACGGATC